>JBAUJD010000669.1:0-3230 GCA_049683515.1 Thermosynechococcaceae cyanobacterium
TCGCCTGAGTTTAATCCCATTGAGCACTGGTGGTCTCAGGTCAAAGCGATGCTGAGACAGTTTGCCCCAACCACCTCAAAAGCGGTTGATGCCGTCATTGCTACGGCGATTGATCTGATTGATCCGAAGCATTTACGAAACTGGTTCGCACACTGCTGTTATTGTCCCCAAAATGCATGAAAACCGCTGTAGTTGTGAGGTTGACCAAAAGAAGGGCATCTCTCCCCGTGGATGACTGTGCTGGACATCTTGTTTCTGCAACATCGCAAAAAACTGCAGCGGATCTGGACCGCAAACACTTTTTTAAAGAGAGGTGTTTATGAGAACTTCCCCATTACCATTGAGATGATGCGGTATGTTGTGATGGTCAACCTCACCTCTAGGAGTCTAGCCTAGAAATTTGAAAACACGTTTTCATCACTAACAATTGCCATGAAAATACAATTGCTTTTTCTACTTCCTCTTTTGCTGAGTTGTTCACAGGCAAAGACACAGTCCCTTGCTCGCTCTTCCAGTGCTGCTCCAACAACGATTGCAGATAATACTCTTTCAGACTCTAGCAATATCGTGTTCCCTAAAGATGCGGGTGTGTTAGATGTGATGCTCTATGGTGCTGTGCCTGATGATGGTCAAGATGATACCGCAGCTATTCAAAAAGCCTTAGATCAGCAAGCAAATGGAAATCGCATTGTCTATCTACCCAACGGCACTTACCTGATTTCAGATCGCCTCAATTGGCCCGGTGGTGATCGCCCTGGCAATGAACATAAACGCACCATTTTGCAGGGACAGAGCCGCCAGAGAACGGTGATTCAATTAAAAGATAGTACCGCTGGGTATCAAGACCCCAAGGCACCCAAAGCCTTAATTTGGACAGGAAAAGCACCTGCACAACGCTTCCGCAACGCCATTCGAGATCTAACGATCAACACTGGTAACAATAACCCTGGGGCAATTGGCATTCAATTTATTGCCAATAATCAGGGCGAAATACGATCTGTAACCATTCTCTCGAATGATCAGCAAGGAGTGATTGGTTTAGATATGAGCTATACCGATGAAATTGGTCCGTTATTGGTGAGTCATTTGCAAGTGTCGGGTTTTGACTACGGTATTAAATCATCTTGGCAGACAGCAAGTATCACCTTTGAAGATATTGTGCTAGAAAAACAAAATGTTCTGGGCTGGGAAAATTTTGGTCAAACGATATTTGTCAAGGGTCTGCGTAGTCAGAATGCTGTCCCTGTGCTCAGCAATCTTAAAAATAGTCCTGGCAGTGTTGTCCTAGTGGATGCAGAACTGGTGGGAATAGATCGTGCCTCAAATTATCCTGCAATTCAAAATCAAAAACAGATGTTTCTTAGGAACGTTAAGATATCTGGCTATGCAACATCAGTTGAGCATCAAGATAAAGGTCGTGGAAATGAACCGGGTGTTTCAACTCAACAGATTAGCGAGTGGCTCTCCCATGGCAAGAAGCCTCTATCCTTGTTTAATAGCCCGTCTAAATCACTCAATTTACCGGCTAAAGACACACCGCAGATTCCTTGGGATGCCATTGATGAATGGATAAGCCCCCTCCAATTCGGGGGTGTGCCTAATGATAGTCCGGATGATACCGCTGCAATACAGGCTGCGATAGATTCAGGAGCAACCACTATTTATCTTCCCAATGGCCAATGGATGATGAGTGGCAGCTTAACATTGAGAAAGAACGTTCGTAGACTTATCGGAACTGAGGCCGCCTTAATCAGTGAGAATGGCGCAACGATTCACTTTTCTAACGGAACATCCCCAACTGTGCATTTAGAACGACTCGATACAAGGGGGAAAATCAACCTATCGCACGATTCAAGCCGTACACTGGTGCTCTCAAGCATGACGTTACATGGAAGATATACGAATACGGGGTCTGGCGATGTATTCATTGAGGATGTCGTTGGTGGTCCTTTTTATTTTCGCAATCAAAATGTCTGGGCACGACAGTTCAATCAGGAAACTGATGTTGAAAAAACTAATGATGAAGCGAAGATTGTCAATGATGGTGGAAATCTTTGGATTTTAGGTTTAAAAACAGAACGACCTGGCACGGTTATTAAAACGATCAATCAAGGCAAAACAGAGGTGCTGGGAGGGTATATTTTTTCAACCGGTGGACCGAAAGTGATGCCTGCGTTTGTGAGCGAAGATAGTTCATTGAGTTTGGCAGGTGTAGTGGAACGGAATTTCAATCGCAATCCTTTTCAAGGTTGGGTTGAAGCAACCCAAGGTGGTCAAAATTTGACTTTGACCACAAGCCAAAGAGATGAAACGCCTTTATTTGCTGATTACTAACCCTGTATGGATAGCTAGTAGGGTGAGTACCGCTCACCATCCTTAAAGCCAGTGTCGTTCAACTATAGACTGTCATATTTTTCTATTATCACTTTGGGGTATCTTAACGAAACTACGCTGTTAGACCACGCAAAATCAAGCTTTGACCCCCGTTTAACAAAAGAGGGATATTGAAACTTGAATCGACAAGCATAATTTTAAACCTAACTTAAATACCTCCGCCTTGATCGCACCATTTAATAAAATCAGTTGTGGCTTTGATTGAGGCAACTGAATCACCCCGTCTATCCAATCTAGCCAATGAATACCAAGCATTGAAAGTCATCGTTTGCGAGTACAGTTCATTAGAAATAAACTTTAAGGTCGCGTTGAAATTTGAGAATCTTCTGATTGACTCTAAATCATAACCACTACCTGCTTTCATGCCCAGAGATTTACTAGTTGTGGTTCGATAGTATTCGGCGATAATCTGACTCAACCGAATTCGATTCCCTTGCACTAACTGAGTCCGTACATTTTGGCCTGCGGTTGTTGTACTGAGCCAGTTGCCAATCAAAAAAACATCGATATCTCCATGAAGCTCAGCAGAAGTTGCCTCTGTGCCTACTCCTCCATATAGAGTTTGGAACTGACCATTGTCATTTCCAGCCAATTGCCTCAGACTATCTAAAAGCCTAGAGGTCGTCCAGTTCGGGTAGTCAGTTTCCACTCTTTTTATTAAAGTAACGTAGCGTCCAATATCTGTCATATTTGTTAGACCCATGATAAATACAAAATCTCTACGCCCATACCATTTTTTTTTAATTCTTGTCAATGCAATTGTTTTTATAGCTCCATTGTCAGGATGTGAATTTAGACGGGTAAATTTTCCTTCTGATACTAATATGATGCTGCAG
>JBAUJD010000670.1:0-1959 GCA_049683515.1 Thermosynechococcaceae cyanobacterium
CTTTGCGACTAAACCAGTCCATCATGGCGACCAGGTAGAAGTGACCTTTGAGCACTGGCAAGTAGGTGATGTCAGTGCTCCACACCTGATTGACACTAGCGATATCGACGTCCCGAAGCAGGTAAGGATATACCTTGTGCTCTGGATGGCGTTTACTCAGCTTCGGCTTGGGGTACACCGCCTGTAGTCCAAGCTGACGCATCAACCGTTGCACACGCTTACGGTTGACCTGATAGCCTTGCTGCCCTAAGTGAGCCACCATCCGACGACTGCCGTAGAACGGTGTCTTCAGATACTGCTCGTCCATCAGTCGTAGCAGCACTAATTCCTCGTCTGATGGGCCTACTGGTTGGTAGTACAGACTCGACCGACTGATGCCTAACAGCTCACACTGTCGCACCAAGCTCAGCTCTGGATGTTCAGCATCTACCAGGGCTTTTCGGGTAGCAAGCCCAGTTGTGCTGAGCGCTCGGCTAAAAAATCCCGCTCTACCTTCAGCTTGCCAATCTGACGATACAGTTCATCGGTCTCGGTCTTAGCATCGGATTGCGCTTTGTCAGCTGATTTGCCGTTGTCAAACAGCGTGCTGGCATTCACTAGAAGCTCTCGCTTCCACGTGTTCACCTGCGTGGGATGGATTTCATATTGAGCAGCCAATTGAGCCGATGTTTTATCCCCTCGAATACAAGCGATCGCGATCTTTGATTTAAATTCTGGACTGTACTGTCTACGTTTTTTGCTCATGAATAACTCCTATCATTTGTTGAGTGATTCAGAGCTTAGCTACCTGTCTAGTTTTTCGGGGCCACTATAAATCGAGTACATAGACATCGCAACCCAAAGGTTGACTCAAAGTGTACGTATTAACTTGCAGATCTCCATGAGGAGGTGCGCGATCGCTTTGCTGACACCCTCGTCATAATGTATCAATCCTATGCCCAGTAAAGTAATCTGGGTCAAAGCACCGAGCATAGAGACTCTTTAAATGTCACTAGACTTCAGAAATTTGAATCTCCTGTGGTCCTCAATATTAGCCGAGACCCTATACCGTCTTGGGCTAACCACCGCAATTATCTGTCCCGGCTCCCGGTCAGGACCACTCGCTGTTGCCTTTGCTGAGCATCCCTATCTGGAAGCCATTTCTATCTTGGATGAACGCTCTGCTGCTTTCTTTGCCCTAGGGTTAGCTCGTCGCACCACTACACCGGTTGTACTGATCTGTACATCGGGCACTGCAGGCGCTAATTTCTACCCCGCGATCATCGAAGCACGAGAAGGTCGCGTTCCATTATTGGTTTTAACGGCAGATCGTCCGCCAGAGCTGCGCCATTGCCATGCTGGTCAAGCCATTGATCAACTTCAGCTCTTTGCTCACTATCCCACTTGGCAGGCAGAACTTTCTTTACCTAGTGCTGAATCAGATCGGCTCAACTATCTCCGGCAAACGGTGGTCTATGCTTGGGAGCGATCGCAAATTCCCACCCCTGGCCCCATCCACCTAAATGTACCGTTCCGCGACCCACTCGCTCCGATTCCAGATGCCGAGATTGAGGCAATGGCATCCACTTTCAACATTGAGCATTTTTTTGCTGCGGTGCAGCCATTACAGACAACAGCCCAGATTAAGATCTCAGAGCATATTTGGGAGCAGTGGCGACAGTGCCAACGGGGGCTAATTATTGCTGGACCGGCTTCACCTCAGAATGCTGAGGCTTATTGTGGTGTGATCGCAACCCTCTCCCAACACCTGCATTGGCCGGTCCTCGCTGAAGGACTCTCTCCACTCCGAAACTTTGCCTCCCTCAATCCTTACTTGATCTCTAGCTACGATCAACTGCTGCGCCATTCTAATGTTGCTGAACAACTGCCCCCCGACGGCGTGATTCGGATCGGTGAATTGCCTACCAGCAAAGTGCTGCGGTCATGGCTCCAGTCCACAGATCCGCGACAGTGGCTGAT
>JBAUJD010000671.1:0-5162 GCA_049683515.1 Thermosynechococcaceae cyanobacterium
CTATAGCGATGACCGCAATGACGACTTCTCTACCCGGTGCCGATACCCCTCTCTATAGCCACCCATTGCCCCAAATTGAGACGTGGTTGCGAGGGCAGGGCTGTCAGCAGGATTCAGAAGAGCTTAATCTCTGGCATGTGCAAACAGATCAATGGAAAGCGGAGCTATGGCTTGAGGTTGAGGAGCTAACCGTGCTCTACGTTAACGCAGGAGATGAACAACAGGATATTAAACGAACGTTCAAATACTCCCTCAGTCGCCAAGATATCGAAAACGCTGTTTTCGCTGGTCCCTAAGCGCTGCGGAAGTCTAGACTCTTTTCTATTATCTGTGCCCAGAGCATTTTAAATACGACCAAAGCGCCGGTGCCGCTGCTGGTAATTCTGTAGCGCTTGATGAAATTCGACCCGATCAAAGTCGGGCCACAGCGTTTCTGTAACGTATAGTTCTGCGTAAGCCATCTGCCACAGCAAAAAGTTGCTGATCCGCATCTCTCCACTGGTGCGAATCATCAGATCAGGATCGCAGATCCCGGCAGTATAAAGGTGAGCGGCAAACAGCGATTCATCAATTTCTTCAACAGTTAATTTACCCTCCTGCACTTGGGTTGCAATCTGGCGGCAGGCCTGCAAGATCTCCCATCGACCGCCGTAGTTCGTTGCCACCACCAGTTGAATGGTTTGATTCTGTTGCGTTGCTTCAACGGCGCGTTGAATTTCAGTCTGTAGCGATGGCGGTAAAGCCTTAAGATCGCCAACAAAATGAATCTGTACCCCCTCCGACATCATCTCATCAAGTTCACGGCGCAGCACCCGCTCAAATAGCGTCATCAGAAAATCAACTTCTTCCAGGGGCCGTCCCCAATTTTCGGTTGAGAAAGCATAGGCCGTCAGTGATTTAATGCCCCAATCTTTACAGCAGCGCAACAAAGACTTTAGGGTGTCCACCCCTCGACGGTGGCCCATAATGCGAGGGAGTCCCCGCTGCTTTGCCCATCGTCCATTGCCATCCATGATCACAGCGATATGCTTAGGAAGTCGCTGAATATCAAGGTCAATGGGTAGATCTTGCAGAGCGGGTTTTGAAATCATTTTTTCTTGCGAGAACCAGCAAAAGGGAGCTTGGGTAAGAGGGCGAGGCTTTTTTCCCGAATCTGGCGTCGGATTCCTCGGAGACTAGGCGTGACGACCTCATCAACGGAGGGGCTAACTCGCGCATCTAACAATTCTTTCAGTTTACTGCTAGTTAAGGGACGATTGAGGGTTCCTTTTTCCGCTAAAGAAATAGAGCCTGTTTCTTCAGAAACAACGATACAGACACAGTTTTCTACACGCTCAGTAATCCCCATTGCTGCCCGATGGCGAGTGCCGAGCTGCCTTGATGCAATGCGCTCTGAAATCGGCAGAATGACGCCTGCAGCAACAATGCGACTCCCTCGCATGAGAATAGCACCGTCGTGGAGCAAGGTGGAAGTCTGAAAAATAGTTTGGATCAGCTCCCGCGAAACTTCTGCGTTGAGGCGAATACCGGGCACGGAAAAATCGCGCTCGTCAATGGCGATATCGTCTGTCTCCAGGATCATTAGCGCTCCAGTTCGATTTTGCGAGAGTTCTTTAACCGCATCGACAATCTCGTCAAGTACCGTCCTAGGTTCCGGAACGCCCTGCCGCGTGGGACGCAGCATATTAAGAATATCGCCGCGACCAAGCTGCTCTAAGAAGCGACGAGCCTCTGACTGCAGAATAACGGCCATCGCGACCGCTGAGCCAATCACAAGATTGCTGAGCACAAAGCTGAGCAGCGTTAGACCCAAACGATTGCTAGCGGCAGCAGCCAGCATCAAAAAGATGAAGCCTCGCACCATCCATAGGGTGCGTCGCTCGGCAATCACGAGCAGAACCATATAGGTCAGTGCTAGAACTAAACCGACATCTAGCAAAAAAAGCAAGGACTGGGTCCAGTTCTGGTCTGTCAGCCATGCTTGCAACCCTTCCATTCCCGTGGTCTAACCCTTATTCCGGTCGTTTTTGCTCAGCCAAAGTTTAGCAATTTCAAGTCCCCACCGAGCGGCCACCTGGGGAATGCCCTGCTCAGGCAGACTGCAGCCTTGAGGGCAGGCAATCGTGACGTATTAAGTCTTGAAATGTTTCCCGCTGAACAATAATGTTGGCTTCTCCCTGATAGACCAAAACTGCCGCTGGACGAGGCAAACGGTTGTAGTTCGAGGCCATGCTGTAATTGTAGGCACCTGTCCCTAGGATAACGAGGATATCTCCGGGTTTGCTAGGGGGCAACGAGACGTCTTTTAATAGAATATCGCCAGATTCGCAGTGTTTCCCGGCAATTGTGACAATTTCTGATGCTGGCTCTGTCATGCGGTTGGCAATGACAGTGCTATAGACAGACTGGTAGGTAATCGGACGGGGGTTGTCGGACATGCCGCCATCAACGCTGAGGTAGGTGCGCACGCCGGGAACTGTTTTTTGACTCCCTACGGTGTAGGCCGTCAGACAGGCGGGGCCAATGAGCGATCGCCCTGGTTCACACAGCAGCTTGGGATAGACTAGCTTTTTCGCATCGCAGGCTTTTGCAATCCCGTCACAAATCACCTTAGACCAGTCGGCAATGCTAGGGGGATCGTCTGATTCTACATAGCGCATCCCTAAACCACCGCCGACGTTGAGTTCCTGCATGGGTAATCCTGCCTGCTGAGCCTGTGCCAGCCAGCCGACAAGCACGCTGGTTAGGTCTTCATGGGGCTGCAGCTCGAAGATCTGGGAACCGATGTGGGCATGGAGTCCAACCCAAGTGATTTCAGAGTGCTTTTGGGCAAAGGTGAGCAGATCGTCAAACTGACCGGGATCGAAGCCAAATTTGCTGTCGAGGTGACCGGTTTGAATGTATTCGTGGGTGTGACATTCAATCCCTGGGGTCATGCGGAACATGACTCTGGGTGAGTTGGCAGGCGCGAGTCTCTCGGTGAGTTCAACAATCCAGTCGAGTTCTAGCCAGTTGTCCGCAATGATGGTGCTATGGCTTGAGATCGCAAGTTCTAACTCCTCCCAAGACTTATTATTGCCGTGCAGATAGAGCTTGGCGGGGTCCACCCCGGCCTGGAGTGCAGTGTAGAGTTCTCCGCCGGAGACCACATCAATCCCTATCCCTTCGCTGGCAACTAAAGCGCATACCGCCAGACAGCTCCAGGCTTTTGAGGCATAGAGGACTTGGGACTCTCCGGGATAAAACGTCTCAAAGCTTTGTCGATACTGCTGGCAAGCGACTCGTACCGTCTGTTCATCGACAATGTAGAGCGGGGAACCAAACTGTTTGACGAGTGCGGCAACGTCACAGCCCCCCACTGATAACAGGCCTTGCTCTGAGGTCAAGGCGGTTAGGGGAATAATCTGCTGATTGGGAGACCTTTGATCAACTTGATCTGCAGGGGCTGAAGCGGACAGAGACTCGCGAGTCTCTAGGTTTTGCACGGGTACCATAAATTCAGTGATGACAAGATTTGACAGCGATCGCTCCAGGCCCAGAAAAAATACCTAGCGCTCTTCTATTAGTCTACAATCTGCCGCCAGCACTGGGACAGTGACTTCTCCCGACGTTGATGCTTAGATGTACAATGACGAGCTTCCTTTGCATGGCCTGGTTAAGCGGCGCTATGCTTGCTGTCCTGAGTGTTGAGCTATACCAAGTGCCTGCTTTAGCACTGCATCAGTCTTGTTTTCCCAGTCTGGATCCGAGATTTTGATTGTTACTTTGGGAGATCGGGTTCTAACTTCTTGATAGATTGCGTGAACGGCAGGAGTGCCCTTAAGCTCCCATAACAGGGCAGTAAGCTGCTTCTTATCTAGAGAAGCTAGGTCTAAGTGAGTCATAGCTCATAGTCTCCGTTGGGAAGAATGCAAATAACAGAACTCTCCGAGGCATCGTAGCGGCCAACATAAACGTAGAGGTTTTCATCTGGAGCCAGTTCTACAAAAGCAATGAATGAAGATAACAGGACAACCCGCCGAACAATTTGATAGAACGCAAGAAGTTGTTCGCTAGTTGGATCCATTCACTCACCTGATCGTTTACACATGCCCTCATATTAAGCCTAATGGTACGCGCTTCACAGGCGGCGAATAATTTATAATTCAGCATCAGCGTGTACCGACCGTCCTGATGTAAGGGCTGGTTAGGTGGCGCTAGACACACCGATAATTTCAAAGAAGAGACTGGGCTAGTTGCTCATGAGTAGGAATATCAGTAGGAAGGAAAGTTTTCAAGTCTTCTCTTGTTGGCTTGGCTAATGCTGCTAAACGGTTACACTGAATAGCAACACAGCGATCAAAAATGTTTCTCACAAATCTACCATTTCCAAGCTCTCCAACTTGATGTTCAAATTGATTAACTAAAGAGTGTAGTGTTTCCAGGGTCTTATCTGAGAATAGATAGCCATGCTGTTCGCATCTACCTTTGAAAATCTCGGTTAACTCGGACGGAGAATAATCTTCGAAGTGAATTGATCTTGAAAATCTAGACTTTAGACCAGGATTAGAGTTAATAAATCGAGACATTTCCCCTTTATATCCCGCTACAATAACCACCAAATTTTCTCTGTGATTTCCCATCATTAACATGAGGGTGTTGATTGCCTCTTGCCCAAATACATCTCCACGCCCTTCTGGAACCAGCGAGTAAGCCTCATCAATAAAAAGTACGCCTCCTAAAGCAGATTCAATCACTTTTACTGTTTTGGGTGCCGTTTGTCCTACATATTCTGCAACTAAATTACTTCGGTCTACTTCAATAAAATGTCCTTTTGATAAAACACCAAGATTTTTGTAAATTTCGCCAATAATCCTAGCCACTGTAGTTTTGCCTGTTCCAGGATTACCTGTAAATACAAGGTGCCTGGTGATTGAAGGAGCTTCAATGCCTGCTTTAACCTGCATCTGAGCTACTTTTGTAATATTGACCAACTCCTGAACTGTAGATTTAACAGCACTCAATCCAGTCAACAAATGAAGTTGGTCTAGAGATTCCTGAAGTTCATCAGTGATTACTTCACGGTCATCAGCATCAATATAAGTTTTCTTTCCAATTTCTTCAGAACTAATTGGAGGTTTTTTATTGATTACCTTGCAGACTTCTGCTGCCCACTCATTACC
>JBAUJD010000672.1:0-1577 GCA_049683515.1 Thermosynechococcaceae cyanobacterium
GACCGCAATTGTTGGTGATGATTCTGGCTTTTTCTCTTTTGTAGCTTTTTTAATTACCTCATGACGAGTTCTTTTAGTTTGAACCATGCCCTGGGTTCGCCCCTGAGAATAACCTCGACGTTTGGGCGAATTAGCTGGTGTGCCAATCTCCGTAATTATTCGATTCATATCTCTTTGAACTTGAGAAGGAGTTAGAAAACCTTCAGTTTTTTGAGGTAGATAACGTTCCCAGGGTCGGGGTAAAGTCAAAGCTAGTTTTCTAGCTGCCCACAGTTGAACATAAGCCAAAAAGCTGAGTTGCACCCAATTCTCTTCATGTTCGACTTCAAGAGTAGCAATGGCATTGAGTAATAATTTTTGTTTACTAAAACGAAGTAGATGTTCAAGATCATATCTTTGTCGATAAGACTGATATGCCTCGGTGATGGTCAATTCATTTTGACGTTTACCAACCATAATCAACCACATCGGTTTCCAAATACGAATTCCTTCGGCAGTAGCAACTTGTATCTGCATCAAGGTAAATGGCTGACGATGCATGGGACAGTCATGAGAGCCTCGCATCAACATATCTGACCAACCAGAAATCGTGACCTGGAGTAGTCTACCTCTTTTAGTGGTGAAGTTGGTTTGAACTATTTCATTTGGCTCATGCCAAGTAGTTTCATCTTTCAGGTCGAATTTATCTCCATACCATTGAGGATGACCCACAGACGGTTTGGCTTGAGATTTAGGATAAGTATAGAATACCCGATTACTCCTGACTCTAGTTACCACTACTAGATTCTTCTGTTGTTCTTGCTCGCTCAGAAAAGTCTTAGCTGAGTAATCACGCTTCTTCTACGACTACTGATAAATGATTCGACCAAGGCAAATTTGACTGGCTGAAAATCTGCTTTAATTGTTGTGAACCAAGTTGCTTGCCTGTCTGGTCACTTTTAACTCGCTCCACTGTTAAAGGAATTGCCCACGATATATTTCCTGTTTCTTCTTTTTCAGGGAGG
The DNA here is from genome assembly GCA_049683515.1 of Thermosynechococcaceae cyanobacterium. Lineage (GTDB taxonomy): Bacteria > Cyanobacteriota > Cyanobacteriia > Thermosynechococcales > Thermosynechococcaceae > RCC1774. The sequence continues at coordinate 1,005 of JBAUJD010000672.1, forward strand.
GCTGTCAAAACGGAGTAAGAATGCCCGATATTAATCGGTTTGTTGCCTTTGACTGTGTTGGGTTGATAAATGAAGGTTTTCTCTTCTAAGGTTTTGGCATAGGGTCGTGGTCGTGGTGTTACATCTATCGCCCATAGGTAAAATTTCTTTTGTTTAGGAGTCGGAATTAGTTCGGCAATAGCTAGAGTTTGGGCTTCGATTCTAGTCAGTTGGCTCTTGGATACTTTTGTCGAATTGCTCTGAGTTGTTTGACTCAATTCTTGGATTCCTTTATACAAGGCACTATATCCTCTACTGAATAGAGAAGATAGACTCAATTCAACTGGCGTTTTTGCTGTGGTATTGGCAGCAATCGCATCCACCAAATCCATTACTGTATCTCTTCTGTAATCAAAACTTTGATACAACTTGTCTCGAAATTTTCTGAACTCTTCTTGAGATTGATTATTGAGTCTGAGTTAATCTTAAATAGACAAAATGAAGCAGACTAGTTGATAATAACTAAGCCTAAAATTAGAGTATAATCAATTGAAATAGATGCTTAACTAATTGCCGATAAAACTTTTAATCCTT
>JBAUJD010000673.1:0-3545 GCA_049683515.1 Thermosynechococcaceae cyanobacterium
GAGTTGAGCCAGTGGCAGAGGGCGTAGACTCGTGTTTTGGGTACATCGGAGATGGCGGCGAGGCCGCCGCTCATATCGCCGTAGAGGGTGCAGTAGCCGACGGCGAGTTCGGACTTGTTGCCGGTGGAGATTAGCAAGCGATTGAATTTGTTGGCGATCGCCATTAAGATTGCCCCCCGAACTCGCGCCTGGATATTTTCTTCGGCAATACCGGGTTCCGTGCCAGAGAATATACCCGCTAATGTTCGATCATAGGTTTCCATGAGGTCTGCAATGGGGATCACCTCGGTCTCAAAGCCAAGATTGACTGCTAAATCGTGAGCATCTTTAATCGAGTGATCGGAGCTGTAGGGAGAGGGCATCAGGACGCCTAAGACATTTTCAGGGCCGAGGGCGTTGGTGGCGATAGCCCCCACCAACGCCGAATCAATGCCGCCACTTAATCCCAAGACGGCCTGGGTAAATCCACATTTACGGGCGTAATCTCTTACCCCTAACACCAGCGCCGACCAGATTTCTGCACAGTCATCATCTAGGGGATCGGCCATTTGAGCAGGCTGCAGTGCCTTTTTCTCTGAATCAAAGGTTAGATACAGTAGATCCGCATCAAAAGCCTGAGCGCGTCCAATGATCTGCCCCTGGGCATTTACGGCAACGCTACGGCCATCAAAAACGAGATCATCATTGCCGCCGAATTGATTCACGTACACAATCGGACAAGCATGACGCTGAGCGGTATGAATCAGCATCGCCTCCCGCACCCGTTGTTTGCCAGTCACAAAGGGAGAGGCTGAAAGATTCACAATGAGATCAACATGACGCTCTACTAACTCTGCAATGGGGTTAACCGTATAGGAGCGGTGGCCCCAAAACTGCTCATCGTTCCAGAGGTCTTCGCAGATGGTGATGCCGATAGTGCGATCGCCCAACCTTAAAAGTCCGGGTTCGTCACCCGAAGAAAAATAGCGATCTTCGTCAAAGACGTCATAGGTCGGCAACAACCGCTTGTGGATCACCTGCTGAATCTGACCCGCCCTCACACAGGCCATACTGTTGTACAGCGGCTTGCTGCCAATCTCAGCCGCCCGTTGATTGGGGGCCGCGAACCCCACTAGCACCATCAGATCGCTGGGGATCGCCTGAGCAAGGCTTTGCAGCGTCTGTGTCATCTCGGCGATAAAGCTGGGATTGAGCAACAAATCACGGGGTGGGTAGCCACAGAGCGATAGCTCTGGCGTCAGCATTAGCTCAGCACCCTGGGCTGCAGCTTCTTTAGACCTTTCGATGATCTGTTCACGGTTGCCTGCTAGATCGCCGACGGTGGGATTAAGCTGTGCGATCGCAAGTTTCATGAGCGCCATTTCTCCCATACGCTATTTCCTGGTAGCATAATCGCAGCTATTGATTCCCCTTCGTTGCTTCTCATCCTTCTGGGCATGGTTTTAACGGTCAGCGAACGAACCTTTCAACAAACAGTGCTAGAGGCTGATGGTCTTGTCCTCGTCAGTTTCTGGACCCCTTGGTGTGGTCCCTGCCGCATCCTTTCAAAATATCTCAATCGGCTCGACGAAGACGCCACCCATCAAATAACCGTGGTTCAAGTTAACGCCGATGAAAATTTTAAGCTAGCCCATGACTATCGCTTAAAGCAGATTCCGACCCTATTGCTCTTCGATCAAGGGAAAATCATTCGGCGCTTAGATACCTTTGAAGGTCGTGTCGTCATTCGTGAACAGCTTCAGACGCTACTGGAACAAATACCGCGTTCTGCCTGATACCGCACCCGAACAAGCTGCAGAAAGCCTTAAGGATCAATGCTATATCTGTATTACGGGCAGCACAATAGTCGATGAAAGTTACTCTGTGACCTCTGTTGGGGCCGTCTAATCAAAATACACCGCAAACACTAGAGATCGCCTAACTTAGCAGAGAAACATCTGCAACGTTGAGATTGTGCCACAATAAAAATTGTTTTGCGGATTTAACGAAAACATCGCAGAGAATAAGCGTCAGCAATGGAATCTTTATATCAGTATGCCTGGCTGATCCCGGTCCTGCCCCTCGCAGGTGCCATGATCTTGGGCCTCGGACTGATCTCTTTTAATAAGGCCACCAATGCCCTCCGGCAACCGAGCGCCGCCTTCATTGTCTCCATGCTAGGGGGAGCAATGGTTCTCTCCTTTGCTATTTTCTGGAGTCAGTTTCAAGGACACGAGCCGTATTTGGTCACCTTTGAATGGGCCGCAGCCGGTAACTTTCACCTCAACATGGGGTACACCATCGATCACCTCACCTCAATGATGCTGGTGGTGGTGACCACGGTAGCCTTTCTGGTTATGGTATATACCGATGGTTACATGGCCCATGATCCAGGCTACGTTCGGTTTTATGCCTATCTGAGCTTGTTTAGCTTTTCGATGTTGGGTCTCGTCATGAGTCCCAACCTGGTGCAGATCTATATTTTCTGGGAACTGGTGGGGATGTGTTCCTACCTGCTAGTGGGTTTCTGGTTTGACCGCAAACCCGCCGCCGCCGCCGCTCAGAAAGCCTTTGTCACCAATCGTGTCGGTGACTTTGGCCTCTTGCTCGGTATTTTGGGCCTGTTTTGGGCCACTAACAGCTTTGAATTTGACATCATTGGTGAACGGCTCCAGCAGCTAGTGGCCTCTGGGGCACTCAGCGGCACGTTGGTTTCAATCTTTGCCATTCTGGTGTTCCTTGGCCCTGTGGCTAAGTCAGCACAGTTTCCGCTCCATGTCTGGTTGCCCGACGCGATGGAAGGGCCAACGCCGATCTCCGCCCTCATCCACGCCGCCACGATGGTCGCGGCAGGCGTCTTTTTGATCGCTCGAATGTTCCCGGTCTTTGCCGATATTCCGACCGTGATGACCGTGATTGCCTGGACGGGGGCCTTGACGGCATTCCTGGGAGCCTCCATTGCGACGACCCAAAACGATATCAAGAAAGGTCTAGCCTATTCCACCATCTCTCAATTGGGCTACATGGTGATGGCAATGGGAATTGGCGCTTACTCAGCCGGACTGTTTCACCTAATGACCCACGCCTACTTTAAGGCGATGTTGTTTCTGGGGTCTGGCTCCGTTATCCACGGCATGGAAGATGTTGTTGGTCATGATCCGGCCCTGGCTCAAGATATGCGACTAATGGGTGGCCTGCGGAAGTATATGCCTGCCACCGCTATCACCTTTTTGATTGGTTGTCTGGCTATTTCAGGTATTCCGCCCTTTGCTGGCTTTTGGTCCAAAGACGAGATTCTCGGAGCTGCCTTTGCCGCCAACCCGGTCCTCTGGGCCATCGGCTGGGCCACTGCGGGGATCACGGCATTCTATATGTTCCGCATGTACTTCTCCACCTTTGAGGGTGACTTTCGCGGCAACCAGCAAGAGCTACGCGCCCAAATTAAGCAGCTCTCTGGGCCAGCGTTTGGGCCTGGCGCAATGGATCCCCGTGAGTTAGAGGCCCATAATGATGACCACGATGCTCATAGTCATGGACATCAAGCCAGTGAACCCCACGAGTCACCG
>JBAUJD010000674.1:0-1961 GCA_049683515.1 Thermosynechococcaceae cyanobacterium
CTTCAAGAACAAGCCAAACTACCGACAATCAGAATCGATAAAAATGTCAGACAGGAAAATCTTCAACTAAAAGAAGTAGTAGATCTCTTATCAGCAGGAAACATAAAGCAGGGATATCAAAAGCTCAACGAACAGGGCAGCATCAAACAAATACCTATTGACAGCCTCAGACTAAAAGCAGTGGTCAATGACTACTTAGCAAGAGATGATATAACTCAAAAGCAGACATTAATTCTAGCTGGCACGAATAAAGAAAAAGATGCCATTACCAAACAGATACGCCAAGGCTTAACTGAGCAGGATAAATTGAGTCAAAAAGCACAGCAAATCAATGTACTTAAACGTAAGGATTCAGGTATATTGGACTTTGGACAAAACGGAAGAGAATTCACAATTTTTATTCGTGAACTTAGTCCAATAAAGAAAGGGCAAGAGAAATGAGAAGATTGATCCTGGGTTTGTCCAAACCGATTTCAATCTACATCTATTACCGATGCCCCAAAACAACTATAATCAATCGCAACAAGAGTTCAAACAATTTAGAGACAAGTTGTATCAAAGTTTGAACTACAGAAGAGATACAGTAATGGATTTGGTGGATGCGATTGCTGCTAATACCACAGCGAGATCGCCAGTTGAACTTAGCCTTTCACCTCTATTTCGGAGAGAATATAGTTCTTTGTATAAAGGGATTCAAGAAATGAATCGAACAACTCAAATCGATTCAACAGAAACAGAAAAAAGCCAGAAATTGCCAATCGAAGCACGTATTCAAGCTATTTCTGAACTAATTCCCACGCCCAAACAGAAGCAATTTTACTTATGGGCAATAGATGTGACACCTTTGCCACGACCCTACGCCAAAACCTTGTCAGAGAGAAAGATAATTTATCAACCCAATACAATTAAAGGCAACAAACCAATTAATATCGGACATTCTTACTCTGTACTAACATCCCTGACTGAAAGAGAAGAAACAGGGGATATGTCATGGGCAATTCCTTTAACGGTGGAACGAGTCTCCAGTTCCCAGACAGGAAAGCAAGTTGGCTCACAACAATTAAAGCAGATTTTAAGCCAGTCAAATTTGCCTTGGTCGAATCATTTATCAGTAGTCGTAGAAGAAGCGTGATTACTCAGCTAAGACTTTTCTGAGCGAGGAAGAACAACAGAAGAATCTCGTAGTGGTAACTAGAGTCAGGAGTAATCGGATATTCTATACTTACCCTGAATCTCAAGCCGAACCGTCTGTGGGTCATCCTCAATGGTATGGAGATAAATTTGACTTAAAAGATGAAACTACTTGGCATGAGCCAGATAAAATAGTTCAAACCAACTTTACTACCAAGAAAGGTAGATTACTAAGCGTGAAGATTCGGAGTTGGTCAGAGATGTTAATGCGAGGCTCTCGTGATTGTCCCATGCACCGTCAGCCATTTAGCTTGATGCAGATACAAGTGACGACAACGGGCGGAATTAGAATCTGGAAACCGATGTGGTTGATTATAGTTGGTCAACGCCGAAATGAATTGACAATCACCCAGGCATATCAGTCTTATCGACAACGATATGATATTGAGCACCTACTTCGTTTTAGCAAACAAAAATTACTACTCAATGCCATTGCTACTCCTGAAGTCGAACATGAAGAGAATTGGGTGCAACTGATCTTTTTAGCTTACGTTCAATTGTGGGCAGCACGTAAATTAGCTTCAACTCTACCCCGCCCTTGGGAACGTTATCTACCCCAAAAAACCGAAGGTTTTCTCTCTCCTTCTCAGGTTCAAAGAGATCTCAATCGAATAATTACAGAGATTGGAACACCAGCTAATTTGCCCAAACGTCGAGGTTATTCTCAGGGGCGAACCCAGGGCATGGTTCAAACTAAAAGAACTCGTCATGAGGTAATTAAAAAAGCTACAAAAGAGAAAAAGCCAGAATCATCACCAACAATTGCGGTC
>JBAUJD010000675.1:0-2217 GCA_049683515.1 Thermosynechococcaceae cyanobacterium
TTGGACGCACTTTGGTCTTAAACCACTCAATCTAGACCGTCAAATGCCGCTAGAAAATTCTTAAAAGACTATTTGCACCCAATTTGTCTATTCACCTTTAATAATTCGCCTAACTAGGCAAGTGAGATGCTGCTATGGATAAGGTTGACACCTTGAACGACAATCGATTTGAACTACTCAGCGCCTATCTAGATCATGAGGTGTCGGTGGACGAGCGCAAGCAAGTTGAGCAATGGCTTGCAGAAGACCCCGAATTTTACACCCTCTACCAGGGTATGCTAACGCTGCAGCGCAGTTGTCAATCATTACCGACTCCCCCTACCACCGATGTCAATCAAACCATTGATGGTGTGTTCGCACGACTTGACTCCCGTCGTCGGTTCCCGTGGTTGGGCACCCTCGCCGCTGCTGCCGTCGCCGCAACGGTCGGTGCCATTGCTGGAGCCTGGAATGGTGGCCCCGCAGGAGTCCCTCAGTTTGCAGATAGCCAAAATGGAATTGAAATTGAAAATATAGCGGCATCCTTGGATGTACCATCTGTGTCCGTTAATGCACCACAGCCAGAAGCCACCGAGCCAGTTAATCCCTCCAGCCTCATGATTGCCTTGGAGCATCCTCCTGTGGATTTACCACCCATCGTTGAGGTGTCTCACACTAGAGTCCAAGACTAGAGACTAGAGCTAAATTAAACAACCAGCCACCATTCCTGCCAGGAGCAAGAAGCCAATCCATACGTTTTGCCTAAAGAGTGTCCCATAAGCGCTTATCGGGATGTTTTGGCGCTTGAGAATAAGGATTTGGCGAATCCATAGATAGCTGCTGATGCTCAATGTAATCCAGTAGGCAAATGTGAGGTGGAGAATCACACCTAAGCTGATCAGAGCCGCAATTGTTGTGGCAAAAAAAACAGCGATCGCTGTTACGACATAGCGCCCAAAGAATAGTGCGCTAGAGTTGATCCCTAAACGCCGGTCGTCGGGCAGATCGGGCATGGCATAGATGGTGTCAAAGGCCAGGGTCCAGAAAACAGTAGCAGTCCACAACAACCAAGTGGCAAGCTCTAACTGGGCAACGGCGGCAGACCAGCTAATTAAGACGGCAAAGCCCCATGCGATTGCAAGTACCAATTGCGGCACCGGAAATACTCGTTTTGCTAGCGGATAGCCAATAATCACCGGCACCGCCGCCACACAGAGTCCAAAACTCAGTGGATTTAGGTAGCGAGATAGGCCGAAAGCACAGACAAACGCAACAAGAGCCACACCCAAACCGACTCGAACCGTAAGCGCCTTGGATGCTAAGGGGCGTTTTTGGGTGCGATGCACATGGGGATCAATATCTCGATCCCACAGATCATTGACCACACATCCGGCAGCGCTGGTCGCCAAGCTACCTAGCACAATGACTACCACCAGAAAAATAGGAGGTGATCCTTGAGTCGCCAAAAAGACAGCCCACAATGCCGGGATCATCAACACTAAACGCCCCGTCGGCTTATCCCACCGTAGTAGCTTGATGATTGCCTTACCTTGGGATGACAGAGAAGAAGATTGCGCAGTGGGCATATTGACAAATCGTTAATTATCTTCTTATTATCATATGTAAATTATTTTTCTCTCTAAAAATAATTTCAGCCAATCATCTACAAAATATAAGTTTGTTATTTCGTCATTCCAACTTGTTTTTCAAAAAACTGGTGCGGAAGATGATATTTGTAGTGAATGACCAAACAATGATTGAGGGGGTCAGCCTTCCTGTAACAGTTTAGCAATGACTGAACTGATGGGGTTCACAGGGGGGGTATTAATTCTGGTTAGACTGCGCCAACTATAAAGGGGTTAGTATTTTTGCTGCTATGGATACGATTCGTATTGAAGCTGAGGACTTGACTCTCAGCACCTATCAACTTGAGACGCAGAACATTGCCTCCGGGGGTAAGGTGATTTCTCTGCTTGGCAGTTCTGCCGGAACCCAGGGAACCGCCACCTCTGTTTTTACGGGCGTTACCGGCACCTACAACGTCGTTGTCGGCTACTACGATGAAAATGATGGCACATCAACGCTCTCCCTCCAGGTAGGCAATGACCAAAGCACTTGGGTTCTCGACCAAAACCTTGGCAATGGTGGGGTTGTTGCACGCATCTTTGTGAGGCGAACGGTCTTAAATAGCGTCACATTGACCAATGGTGAGGCGATTACGTTGACCGGAAACGTCAA
>JBAUJD010000676.1:0-1689 GCA_049683515.1 Thermosynechococcaceae cyanobacterium
GTCTACGCCAATCGTCCCTATCCAAGGTTTTACGTGCTCGAAACAGTAGCCCGTGTTCCCTATTTTTCCTATCTGTCAGTGCTGCATCTCTACGAAACCTTGGGTCTCTGGCGTAAGTCAGACTGGCTTAAGATTCACTTCGCCGAATCCTGGAATGAACTTCACCATCTGTTAATCATGGAATCACTGGGTGGTGCAAGCTTTTGGGGCGATCGCTTACTAGCTAAAACCACAGCGCTGATTTATTACTGGGTGATTGCGGGACTGTACCTCGTCTCTCCTAGCTCAGCCTATCGCTTCATGGAACTGGTGGAAGAACACGCCTACGCCTCCTACGATAAGTTTCTCAAGGCAGAAGCCGAGATGCTCAAGACTCAGCCTGCACCCGAAATCGCTGTGCAGTACTACCGTGATGGCGATCTGTATATGTTTGATGAATTTCAGACCACGCACAGATCCGAAGAACGCCGTCCCCAGATCGATTCGCTCTACGATGTGTTTGTCGCTATTCGCGATGACGAAATGGAGCATGTCAAGACAATGGCAGCTTGTCAAAAACCCGACGCACAGCAGGAACTTCTCAGTCCTCATACCCCTCCAGCGTTGAAAGCAGAAGATGCCCCAGCCCTTCCTTAACCGTCTGAAACTCAACAAATTCTGATTGAAACGCCGCTGATGCTATTCAAATTTCTGGTTATTCTACATACGCTAGGGGCAACCGTCTGGACGTGGGGGCATCTGGTTCTGGCCGTCACGGTTTTACCCACCGCCCTCAAAAACCGAGACCCAGATCGCATCCACACCTTTGAAGAACACTTCGAGAACTTTGGTCTAGCAGCACTTCTAATCCAGGTCATCACAGGACTGGGACTCACCTGGATTTATTTCCCTGGCTTTCAGAATTTTTTAGCCTTTAACTCTTATCTGTCCACCTATATCGCTATTAAGCTGGGCCTATTGCTGGGCACACTGGCGCTGGCGGTTCATGCCCGCTTTTTCATTATTCCGAAGCTCACCAAAGAGACGATGAATGCGCTGGCCTATCACATCGTTGGCGTCACCACCTTGGCTATTCTGTTTGTAATTCTAGGAGCTGGAATTCGTCTAGGAGGACTAACATAATTCCATCAAACCAAGGGAGAAAGTCATGTCAATGGCTTGATTGGAGCCTTGCTAAGAGTGTTCCTTTATGAGGCACCTCAAAGATGATAAGAGCCAGATTTGCCAAACTAAAAGTATCAAGGCAGAAGCCTAATCGGAGACGCCTCATGAAAACACTTCCCTCCAAAGTTATTGCTTACCGTCAAACGCCAGTCTTTACACAGGAGACGATTCCCGACGCACTACTCCATCGCCACACGACAAAAGAGGGGAGTTGGGGCAAGCTTTGTGTCATATCAGGCCAACTGCGCTATCGAATCCTTACCGATCCTCCTGAAGAACATATGATCAAGCCGGGGTCTCCTGGCATTATCGAACCCCAAACGCCCCATCAGGTCGAGCCGATGGGACCAGTCGAGTTGTTCGTGGAGTTCTTTCATTAGAATTGATACAGCGGTTCTCAGGCATATTGAGAACCACAAGGTTCAAGCGTGGCTAGCAGTTAATTCTTGACAAAGAAGTTCGTCCCTTATCAAAACTTTATTTGACAAGCTCGGTGGCGCAGCCGCCGTTGATGTAGCCGTAGAC
>JBAUJD010000677.1:0-2009 GCA_049683515.1 Thermosynechococcaceae cyanobacterium
CGACCAGATTAGGCAGATTTTCCATCTCAGCAGACACTTGAGCAGATACATTATCGATTCGAGTTCCCATGCTGTGAAGCTGACCCTGCAGCGCCTGAAGCTGCTCTCCTTGACCTTGAATCGCCGCTGGGTCAACGGTAGGAATCGCTTCAATCTTGCCGTCAATGGCAGTGAGGTGCTCTTGTATTGGAGCCAACGCCGACTGAATTTGGTTCTCTAGCTGCTCAGGTGACTGAGCAGTGCCGTCTTGCGGTGCACTTGTCTGCTCTTGGATGCTATTGACCTGAGCCTGGGTATTGTCAACGGCACCTCGAACACCAGCAATTTCGTCCGTAAGTTGCTGTTTGACACCCTCAATTTGCCCCTGAGCGCCCTCTACGGCACCTCGGACAGCGGCGAGTTCATCCGACAGATTGACGAAGGCATTGTCCACCTTGGTATTCAAGCCCTCTAGGTGGCCCTGTAGCTCCACCACCTGCTCATTGGATCGTGACCACTCTTCTTCGGGTTGATTATGAAGGCGATCCTGTAGCGCAGAAACCTGGGTCTGAACAGGGGTTAGCATCGCCTGTAGTTCTGCTCGGAGATGCTCTAGGTTGGGAACACCTGCTTCCGCACTCCCTTGCTCAAGCTGTGAGACGGTGGCTCGCAGTGCAGCGATTTCATCATTGACATCGGGACCCACCACTGCGGCATTGGGTGAATCTGTAAGCTGTTGCTGCACCGTGGCTAGGGCTTCAGATAGCTCAATTTGATGGGTCCGAAGCTGCTCCATCTCGTCCGTCAACGCAGTTTGGGGTTCTCCTGTGTCGCTAACGGGTGCTAGCGCTTTTTCTTCTAAGACAGAGATGCTTTCTCTAACAGCGGCTAGAGCCGTCTGCAATTCGCTAATGTCAATGGTTTCCCGGACTTCCGGTAGAGCCTTGAAGTCTTCTCTCAAGACTTTGATGTCACTGGTGAGACGCTGCTGAATCTCTTCTGTATCGACAAGGGTTCGTTGCCGCGTGAGCTGATCAAGCTGCCGTCGGCTCAGGAGGTTAAGACAGACAGACAAACTAAGGGGGGCTGCGGCGAATGCAGCATTTGCACCTAAGCCCGCCGCGACCGTTCCACCAATTGCGGCTGCAGCCGTAATATATTCTGCGACCTGAAGCTTGACGTTGCGGCTGATGTTTTTCTCCAGCATTGACTCTGGATCAGTTTTGGAATTGACCACGCTGCTTTTTCTAAAGTCCACAACGTTCTTTTTCCTAGAATCCAGAATATTATCCTTCTTTTTCATGCTGTCTCCTGTCCAAGGCGCTCCATATTATACTCTCCCCCTCTAGATAGGACTAAGCTATCGCAGAATCAAAAAATAGTTTGACTAATTATAGGGTTTAGCTGACTTTTAAGTCAGTTCTCAAGATAAATCGCGAATTTTAGACCCTATAGTAGGGTACTTCACGTCTCTCACCTAAATTCTTTGCAGGTACTAGATGCCACTAATAGTATGACAAATCGCAAGCTTACCTCCATCAAACTCTAACAGGTTTAGGGACGGCCTCTTCTGACGGCATAGACCATTCAAGGGGTCTATCTCTATTAGTCCTGGGAAGGCTGTCATATCAATGGGGCATAACAGGGAGCTAAGGAGCGTAAATAAGAATAGGGGTCGCAATGAATCAATGGCTTTTACTGGTTGCGATCGCAACTCACAACACCACCGCAACAGCTTGGGACTCCTGTTCCATCAGCGCTAGAAACTGATCCCAGAGAAAACGGGTCAGTTTCCCTGGGCAGTGGCGAAGTGGTTGCTGACCGATTCGCCGCACCGGCATCATCAGCCGAACAGAGGAACTTAGGAAGGCTTCTTCCGCCGTCTCTAGGTCAGCAGGCATGAGCACCGTCTCTTGGCAGGGAATCTGATGCTGAGCCATAATCTGCAGCAGAAAATGTCGGGTAATGCCTTTCAAGAGACCCACCTCAGCCGGAGGGGTATAGACCACCCCGGCCTTAACAATCCAGAG
>JBAUJD010000678.1:0-6389 GCA_049683515.1 Thermosynechococcaceae cyanobacterium
CTTTTGCACCATCTGGATAATCGCATCGTCACTCATGGGCAAAAACTGATTGGCATGGTAGAAATCTACCTCAATCACTGAACCGGCCTCATCTCGGTAAGCGTCATGGAGCACATTCAAATCAAAGAAGGTCCAGCCCGTTGTGGCGTGGAACCCGAACCCTGCATTAGAGGGCTGCGGGACGCGCACCCGACGATCAAACCACAATCGGGTTGCTAATACATCCACCGAACCCAGGTTCATCACATCTCGAAACTGGGGGCGCTGCTGTAAGGCAGAACTCCCGCGCACGATGTTTTGCATTCCAGAGATGCCGACGGAGAAGATCACAGCATCAGCTTCAAACACTTCCTCGCCACAGATCACCGCGTTGGGCTGACCGGATTCATCTAGTCGCAGATCGGTCACCCGACGCTGGGTGAGAATTTTGCCCCCGGCTTTGGAAATGCGATCGCACCAAGGCCGAAAGATCATTTCCCCGACGGTGCCACGACACCAGACCACATCAAAATCTGGCTGATGGGCCAGGATGAAATAATAGAGCATTCCCAAGGCCGCCGCCGCCGAACACTGCTCACCAGGCGCAAATAAACCCACCAATAGCATGGCTTCAACGGCATCTTTGTAGAGCCGCGCCGAAACGCCGTACTGCTTAAATAGCTCACGAGCTGTCATCCCGTCATAGCGTCGCCAAGCCTCATCGGAGTTGTCAAAATCAACCACCGCATGGATCAACGGGAAAGCCGACAGCCGATCCACCAGAGGCAAGCGCGGGAACTTCGGATAGGCAAAGGTTCCTAGCGGCATCGGTAAACGCGGCTGATCCTGAAAAATGGGAGACTCTGCCTCCAGCCCTTCAGGGGAATATTGAGAAGAACAAGTCCAAGGAGTAAAGGGGCGCAGTCCTAAGTGATCCACTAACCCAAAGATGTTTTTATAGGGATGCCAAAACCCATGAATGCCAGCTTCGACCGCACGGCCCCCCGCTGTTTCCCAGCCCGCTACCAACCCACCGGGATGCTCACCGGCCTCTAGCAGCGTTACATCGTAGCCCTGCTGAACCAGATGATAGGTTGCGCCTAGCCCAGCCCAGCCTGCGCCGACAACAACGACTCGCTTTGGTTGTGATTCCGTCATAGAGGCATCCTAATCGTTGGACAATAAAAAACCCAGATGTTTGCAATCTGGGTAATGGGTTCAAAACCGTCGGCACTAAATAAGCTTCAAGTCAGGATAGGCAGAGACAAGATCATCTGACGTGAGTGTATCTCCTACAGCCTGGGGCGTCCACAGGGCTTCTAGCGCAACCAGATCGTCGCTTGAAACGGCTCCCAATTTATTGAGGGCTTGACGCAAATCCTCTTCAGACTTGAGCTGCGGTAGGTCGAGCTTGCCCTGAGAGGCGACTAACAGCGTCACCACAATATATTCACTGGGTGCATCTGATTTAACAATCGCGCCGGTCTGATCTTTTTGCTGAAGCTCTGATCTGACGTTGGACAGCGTTTCTGATTGAAACTTGCTGCGCTCGGTCAAAGCGAGATTATTAAAGGCCGCTTCTGCCGTTGCTAAACGGGTTTGATCAGATTCGGCAGTGGCATAGGCCCAATACTCAGGATTTCGCAGGAGTGCCAACGTTGTTTCTTGCAGAACCTTAGCTAAACCAGCACTGGAGCCAGTGTTAGCCGATTGAGCAATGCGATCAAGTTCGGGCTGAAGACTCCGAGCCTCAGCCAGTAAACCGACTTGCACTTGGCTAATAGTCACGGGAGGGTTTGAGACGCTTTGAGGCGAGGTATAGCCCCCTACGCTCGATTCATTACCATCCATGCCACGGAAGCTGTTGATTAAGAAGTTTGCGATCGCAATCACGATCAAAACTGAGAACAAACTCCCAAAGCCACCGCCGATCCCCACAAACGGGATCAAAAACGGAAAGCCAAAGCCGCCGCCACGAGGATAGCCTCCAGCGTAGCCGCCACCAGGACTGCTGCGGACCGGGGCACGATAGCTGCGCGAGGGCACTGAGCGACGGAAGCTACCGCCCCCAATGCGACCCCCGGATCGAGCCGCCAGAGCGCTATCTGCAGTACTCACCATGAGAATGCCCACTAAAAAGAGGGCAAGGAAACCACGGGATAAAAGTTTGGAGAGAGAAGACAATTTCTTATTCATTGTGCTCTTTGGAGCTGACGTGAACGGCGATGCAGTGATTTCTACCCGCATTTTCGAGAATGGCATTCTAGAGACTGTGGGTATGAATTGCGATCGCAAACAGAATAATCTGTTTGGTAATCAGTGTAACGTTCTTGCCCGGTTTAGTTCAGCGCAAAAACGGGTGGATTGCCGTATCACTCTACCCACCCCCCACAATCGTGACGATTTCTAGGCGATCGCCGTCCTTAATCTCAGTGGCTTCCCAAAACTGCCGATGCAAAATTTCGCCATTATATTCAATGGCAATCAGGCGGGGATTGAGACTAAGCTGTACCAACAAAGCTGGCAGGAGCATCTGCAGGGGACAAGCATGGAAGTCCCCATTGACCTGGACCGAGATCATTGAATCATTCGTCACTAAATCATTGACCACTATTGCCTGAGCCGACCCAAGATATTTTTGAAATCATTAACGGTGGGGGGCTGAAAAGACTCCGAATTTTCTGGTTCAGCCTGCGTTTGATCTGGCGGTCCCACGACCGTGGCTTCCACCTTGATTGACGTTTCTGACGGACTCTCGCGACCATTCTGCGGTGCTGTGCTTTCAACTGCCTTGACCGCCTCGTCCTCTCCATCAGAGGTAGATGGCTGCTCTCCTGCAGGAGCAATAGGCGTCTGAACTGGTGCTTCAGATCCGTTCTCTTGCGGAGCTAATACCGGCTCTATCTCCCCAGTGGTCTTGACTGCATCTGATGTCACGACCTCAGCTCTGACCGGCTCCACTGGAATCAGTTCTGCTGCAGCCACTGATTTCACAGGCTCCATCTGTGTGGGTTCCACCTGAATCGGTTTTGCCTCAGCAACTGTTTCTACAGGCTTCGGCTTTTCTGCAGACTTCGGCCTTAGGTCTGCAGACTTGATGGCTTTGGGTTTTGCAGCAGCTTTGGGTTGAGCACTTGTGCTTGCCTGTGATGCAGTAAGCTGGCCATTGCCCTTAGCGACTGGCTCTGACTTTTGTCTCTGCGTTACTTTTTTCTCTTTGACTGGTGCCTTAGTTGCCGGTAGCGCTTTCGGTGCATCCTTTACAACTTCGTCTTTTACGGCTGCATTTTTGAGTTGCTTTTGTTTAGGCTTTTTCTTACCGCTGCCAAATAACCCACCGAAGAAGAGCTTCTCAAAGAATCCTGGCTGTCTAGCTACCAAGATGCCCTTCTCTTTTTGAATCGGCAGAATATCGATGAGATCGAGGTCACAGCAATAGGCGATATCCTTCTGCCCCCGTAACCTAAGCAAGCGCTGACCATGACTCGAAAGCGCCATTAGTTCCTGGAGCTGATCCTTCCACTGGCGATAGAGGGCCACTGCTGCAATGAGTTCATCATTACCCGCTAGCTTACTGAGCGAAATCCTTGACTGCTCTAGAATGCCGTCTGCGATCGCCCCCGCACAAATCGTATCTTCAAGGGAGTAATCCCCCTGCCAACCCGACCCCACCAGCCAGACCTTGCCAGGCTTCTTCCTGAGCAAGTAATCCACCACAGCCTGTCGGTTCACCAACGCGGCCACAATCACAGTAGAAGACTTCTGAATCCCCTCTAAACATCGAGTGCCATTAGTTGTACTCAAAAACAAGCGCTTCCCCTCTACTCGTTCTGGGGTGCAATCAAGGGGAGAATTACCGAGATCACAGTTGGGTACCTTGCGTCCCCCACGCTCCCCGGCCCGCAGTCGCTTCTCTTCTGGGAATGCTTCGCTGACGGCAAAGAGTTCATCAATATCACTAAAGACTTGAATGGCTTCTGCCCCAGAATTAAGAGCTGTGGCAATGGTCGTCGTAGCCCGGAGAACATCAATGGCAACGGCGCATTGAGGCAGAGACTTTTGAGGAAGGAGTTCAGGAGTATGGTAGACGAATAATTTCACGGCGGCTTAGGGTAGTGCAACTTCTATAGTTATGAAGCATTTACTGCTCCACAACAATCAAACACAACTGCAGGACTTTAAGAGTGTTCTAACCAACACAAAGCAGGCCTCTCAGAGAGCTTTCTAATTGCTGCACAGCAATTATCAAACAAGAGAGCCTGCCTAGGGTGACCATGACATCAGCAGCGATGCCATAGCCATTATTGAGATTAGGCGACAGCTTTTTGGGCGCGAATCGCGTGCCAGAAATGTCCGCCCAGACAAAGAATTCCCAAAATTAACTGGGTCGCTGCGGCACCACTGCGATCGGCACCAAACAGCTCAGGAGCATAGGCCACATCACAGTAGTTCACAAACAAAGCAGAGCTAAGTCCCATAAGCGCAAGGGCCGCAAGACTATAGGAGAGAACCGCTTCACCGGAATAAGACCATGGCTTAGCTTCAATCCCAAAGGGAGTCGTAAGAATATGGAAGGTTCCGCCAGCGAGTAATAAAACTCCAATCAGAAAATGTCCACCGACAAGAGTTTCCATATTATCGACAGCAGCCATTCCAATCGGAGTCCAGCCACCATTGGCGATGCCAAAAATATAGCCCAGCATTGGCAATGGATTGAGGTTCGGTGAAATTTGTCGAACATCACCCACAAGAGGATCGTAGAGACCACCGCCGAAGCTGGCGTTAGCAGCAAAGGCAAGGCAAGCCGCCCCTAAAAACAAAAGATGATGTCCCAGGATAAAAGACAACATTTTAGGTTCACCCCAGGTGTATTCAAACGTAGGGGCAAGCGTGTCTCCTTCGTCCTCAGCTAAAACAGCAGGGCCTTTGAAGGTATGGTAGAGTCCACCAGCAGCTAAGACTGCTGACAGAGTTAGGTGCAAGACACCAATGACAAAATACGGATAGGTATTTAGTATTTCCCCGCCTGCGCCGACACCGATGCCGAGGGCCGCAATGTGGGCCATCAAATAGGCACCCTGCTCATAGAGGGGGACACCAGGCGTAAAGGCAGCGACTTCCTTGATTAAAATTGCACCTGCCCACAAAGTAATGAGACCTGCGTGGGCGAGGTGAGCGCCCAACAATAGACCCGATGAATCTACAAAGCGAATATTGCCAGCCCACCATTGGTTTTCAAAGCTACTGCTTGGCGGTGGGGTATTATTTCTACCCAGTCTGCCTCGACCGTTGAAGTTGCCTCGGCCTCTGGCGCGTAATGATGTTGTCACAACTGTGGTCCTCTTTCGTCATACACGACAAACGTTGATGGGATGAATCGGCAGCAGTTAAAGACTTAGTTTTATAGGTATCTCATAGGTAACCCTTGGGCCTATAAAGTCGAGTTTAAAACTGCTTATAATTCATCGTCGTTACTTAATATGTAGCGGCCTGAAACGAATAAGGGTGACAGTTAAAGATTGAGCATGAAACAACAATCCACTATCACCCTCATCATCAAGACATCCAGCTAGATACTAATGCTTGGATTTTTCTGGGCTGACGCACGAGAAAAATTATTCAGTAACAGAAGAAAGAGCTTGAGGCACACGATTGAAGTCGAAGCCACTGGCTCTAAGTGCATGCCATAGGTGGCCCTGCAGCAGCATGAAAGCTAGAAAGAAGTGGAAATTACAGACCCAGAAACGAGCCGTATGCCCAGCAACAAGGTCTAGGGTATCGGCAAAGTAGGGCGTCACACTCAGTTTCGCTTCTAACACAGGACCATATAGTTCAACCGGAAACACAAGGTCGTTGACGGCTGTGAAGTAACAAGCGGTAAAACCCATAATCGACAAGCCAGCCAGGGCATAGGAGAGAAGTCCTTCGCCACTCTGGACGTAAATCCGCTTCGCAAAATCAAAGGGAGGAACAAGAATGTGAAAAAATCCACCGCCGAGCAACATAATCACTACGAAAAGGTGCCCACCCATCACGTCTTCTAAGTTGTCAACAAAAAATGGATTGAAGCCAGGAACGGCCCAGCCATACTTAAAGACTCTCAGCGGATTGATAGCCGGAGAAACGGTTCGTACTTCACCAATAGTGGGGTCGTAGATACCGTGAAGCGCGGCCCAGCCTACAAACAGAGAACAGGCAACGCCAAGGAAAAGCAGGTGATGACCGAGAATAAAGCCGGTTTTTTTGGTGTCATCCCACTCAAAGTGAAACTTCCTTGCTCGTTCAACCTCTGCATCGGCAAGGACTTCAGCCCCTTTAATCGCGTGATAAAGGGCACCCGCTCCAAAAACGGCACAGCCAACGAGATGAATAACACCGATACAGAAATAGGGATAGGTATCGAGGATGAC
>JBAUJD010000679.1:0-5352 GCA_049683515.1 Thermosynechococcaceae cyanobacterium
AGAGGATGGTGCGATCGCAAAGCCCACTTTCTAACACGACTCCCGTTGCCTGAGCCTGCAAGAAGACAGGCTGCTGTTCCTTTAGCCACCGCGCCAATCGCATCGACTGCCGCCCCCCGTCAATCACCAAACCTGGAATCAGCGTTGAGGATGCTAACGGCTGTTGACTGGGCAACAACGTCTCAGGCGCTTCTTTGATGGCGATAGGTCGCTCTAAGAGTACCGCTTCAAGTTCAGGGGCCGACAAGGCCACAAATCGCCACTGGTCACCGAGCAGATGTTCGGGAAGGGGCTGAGGCGGCGGTCGTTCTATGGCGATTGGATCGTAGGGTTCATGGGTATACCCCAGCATCTGCGGATACTGGCGATCTCGAGATTTTAGCACCGTCTTGAGCGCTGAGGTTCGCCGAGTTGCCTCCACTGGAATCCCTAATGAATCTGCTGCTGCTTTGACAAGATTGAGGGAAGCCGGACGAAAGACTTGGAGACAGTCGGGCTTCGTCTGTGTTGAATCAAAAGCGAGCTGGAACTGCTGCTTTAGCCAATCTGAGTTAGCGGTCGCTTGTGAGCAAAAGACTGAAATGTGTACATCACAATTTTGAGCATCACAAATGACTAACTCCCAGAGGGGCTGACCAGCCTCATCAATGAGGGGGCGGCGATAGTAATCAACTTGCCAGCAGGTCATCCCATCATCCTTAGAGAGAGCTATCCAATACCAAAGCATCATAAAACACCTAACCTGTGCGACCGAGTGCATTAGTCCATTCGCCGAGGGTCGTGATTTAGCCCAGCATCCATCCTATTTAACATTGAAGTTGTGAAGCAGAGCGATATTCTCCATCAATCACCATCGAGATCGGTTAAGATCCCAAGGCTTGTTCATAAGATTTTAGACCGTCTAAGGTCTAGGCACAGACGTATCTCTAGTCGCGCATTTCCCATGCTCAGTCGTGAATCCCACTCATCCGATCTACTCGCTAACGAAGCGTTACAGAAAATTGCTGCTTTAGTCAACGCCCAGGCTAAGCATTCGAGCGGTAACATGGAGGAATTATTAGCGCTCCTGCGTGCCCTTGAAGTCTTGCATCGAGAGATCCGCGACAACTTATTCCAAGATGCGCTTCCCAACAATCGCCAGGCTCTCCATCGTTTGCTGCGAGAAATGGAGTCTGAGGGGGGCTGGCCCTACATTCCCAGGATGCGGCTGCAGACTATTCTGCAGCAATTAGAGACAACCCCTAGCCCGTCACAGCCGCCCGTTGATTAGATAACTGCGTCGGTGTAGGTCATTAATCGATCGATACGGTGTACTAAATACTGCGGGTCAATAGGCTTGTTGAGATAGGCGTCAACCTCTGCAGTGGCTAGCCCCAATGCATCTTGGGCGCTCACCGTCACCAATACTTTAATGGGGTCTGTCTGGCGCTTCTTTTGCAACTGACGAATCATGGCCAAGCGATCGTGGGCGGACTGCAGAATATCAATGATGATCACTTCAGGGCGCAATAGGCGCGCCTGCTCTATGGCGGTAGAAACATCCACCGTCCAAATCACCTGATATCCGGCAGCCGTCAACATATCACAGAGCACGTTGGCTGTTTCTTCGTGATCTTCTACAAGAATAATCCGCCCTCCAGGGGTGTGTGCTCCTAGCGGTTTAGGGACAACCTGGAGGGGATTGGGTTGCATTTGATTCGGTAATTCAACGGTAAATACAGACCCCTGACCTTCTGCAGAATTCACTTCAATCCAGCCGCGATGGAGGTCGATAAATTTTTTCGCCATCGCTAAACCTAAGCCTGTGCCTTCATGGGTGCGATGGTAGGATGGATCAAGCTGGTGAAAGGTTTGAAAGAGTTGAGATTGCTGTTCAATTGGGATGCCAGTGCCGGTATCTTCGACCTGGAAAATCGCGGTTTGAGATTCGACCCAAACGCGGAGTGTGACCGTTCCACGAGCAGGGGTGAACTGAATGGCGTTGTCGAGCAAGACAAATAAAATTTGCTTGATGCGCCGAGAGTCTGCCACAAAGCGATCGCACTCAAGCGGCACCTTTACCTCAACCACGAGATTTACCTCACGGGTACGAGCCTGCTGACGGACCAGATGCAGACTTTGCTGGGTGAGGGAAGAGAGTGAGAACTCATTGAGTTCAAGGGTCGCTTTCCCGGATTCAACGTTAGAAAAATCGAGAATATCGTTGATTAGCTCTAACAGTTGCTCACCACTGTCATGAATACGCTGGAGATACTCTTTTTGCTTGTCGGAGAGTGGTCCCAATGACCACCTTAAGAGCGTGGCTGACATGCCAATTACGCAGGTCAACGGAGTCCGCAGCTCGTGACTCATGGTTGCTAAAAACTCACCTTTGGCTTGGTTGGCGGCCTGAAGCTCGACAAAGGCCTGATGCAGTTCTTGGGTGCGCTGCTCGACTTGGTCTTCCAGGGTGTGTTTTTGCTGCTGCAGTTGTCCATAAAGGCGAGCTTGGTAGATGGCGATTTCTAGATTGCCGCCGATGAGCTGCAGCAAATGTTTTTCATGTTCTTGCCACTGCCTAGGGTGAGAACATTGATGGGCAATTAAAAGTCCCCACAGCTCTGATTTAACGATCAGAGGGGTGAGCAGCTTGGCCCGCACGTTGAAGGTCTGCAGCAGTTCAAGGAGACAATCTGACGATTGGTAATGTACCTCGACATCATCAATGGCGAGGGTCGCTCCTTGGCTATATTTTAAACGGCAGGCTTGGACCTCATTCCAGCAATATGTTTCTTCATGGTGAAGGACGGAGGTAATCTGGTCAGAGGATAATGCTTCATACATGACATGCCTGTCATCGGCGTCTGCTGCGGTCTCAATATCCATGAACTGATAAATAACGAGCCGATCTGCCTGCAAAAAACCGCGCACTTCTTCCACAGTCGTCTGCAAGATGACGGCTAGTTCTAAGCTTTGACGAATCTGACTGGTCACCTGATGGACAAGACGTTCTTGGGCGACCTGTTGATGGAGGGCGGCATCAACGATGGGCTGGCAGGTTAGGACTGGAACGGCTGCATCTTGAGCTGTACCTAGATCTACTAGAAGGCACTGCATAACTTGCGTTGCAAACTGGCTCTGTAGCTTGGCGCGGTTGGCGCGCCGGTTGTGCAATGCTAACAGCCGCTCCCCCGCAGGCGAGGGCAGCGCTTTGAGGAATGTTGAAATTTCGCCGGAATCAATGATCAACTGCGCTTTGTAATGACTACCATCGGGGGCTAGCGCACCTCGGAGCAGTGCCCCAAAGCCCTGAGACACGATGACGGAGAAGCGATCAACTCCGGTTATAGAGAGGTCAGTTTCTGTGAGCAAAGCATAGGGATCTGCTAGAGATGCCGACATCTCTACAAATAGTGCTTGAATGCGCTCAAACGTTACGCAGGGCAGCGATTGATCAAACATGAATTAGAACCGTTGGACCCATAGATCTGTTCTAACTCAAAGGCAGGCCAATCCTGTTCTTTGACTAGATTATTTAAAGCTTTTGATCCAAGTTAGGGTTCTCGCACTCGGCAATCACTTTTTCCCTTAGCCCGTTTGATAAATGTCTGATCAAACGTTAGCAACTCAGACTGTTGCTCACTATTGGCTAGGTGCAGTGCATCTGCAAAATCTAACCCCTGTTCATGCCATTCAATAACCTTGGCGATCTGCACGGCATTTTCTACATGTACATTTGTTAAACCCAGTAGCTTCCGAAAGGCTCCGGCAATCTCAAGAGGTGAAAACTCATATGCGAACCGCAAGACCCATTCTGTCTCAAGGAGAACCGTTACCAAGATAAATAACTCTTCTCGCTCAAATAGGCGTAAGGCTCTTTGAGACTGTGGCTCGTCATCTTGGGTCAAAAAACGCACAATAACATTGGTGTCAACTGAGATCATGCCATTGCTCTTGTACGCCCCGACTGATTGCGTCGGTCATCTCTTCAACAGACTTCGGCGCTCCGTCGTACTTCAAGCAACCCGCGACAGCTTGCACCGCCGTCTCTGGGAAAGGTTGCTTGGGTCTCAGTAAAATACCGTTACGGGTTTCTTCCACAATAAACTCTTGCCCCATCGTCCATTGATGAGTCTGTCGAATAGACTTCGGGATGATGATCTGACCTTTGCTAGAGAGGCGTGTCGTTTCCATCCGTTAAATATAACACAAAGTAAGACAGCGGTAAGACCATCCCTGGTGTATCCAGGACTTAGCGACTGGACGATACTAATGATCTCCTTTACCATCGAGGTGATATTTGGCGACCCGTTCAAACGCTCTAGTGAAACTTCTCTCTCACCTGCCGGGACTGCAGCGATCGCTTCCCTACCAAAAACGATGGTTAGGCGGAGACCTGTTGGCGGGCCTCACCGTGGCAGCATACCTGATTCCGCAATGTATGGCCTATGGCGAACTCGCCGGGGTGGAGCCTATCGCTGGTTTGTGGGCGATTCTGCCACCAATGTTGATCTATGCAGTGTTCGGTTCTTCTCCCCAGCTTTCAGTGGGGCCAGAGTCTACGACGGCAGTGATGACGGCGGTTGCGATCGCACCCCTCGCCAAAAACGGCAGTGACTATGCCAGTCTCGCGGCAACCGCAGCCCTGTTAGTGGGGCTGATCTGCATTGTCGGATATATTGCTCGATTAGGTTTTCTGGCTGACCTGCTCTCGAAACCTATCTTGACGGGCTATATGGCAGGCGTCGCGGGGCTGATGATCGCCAGTCAACTGAGTAAAGTCAGCGGCATCACCATCGATGCCGACACAATTTTGGGTGAAATGCAGGGGTTTATCGGCCAACTAGATCAGGTGCATTGGCCTACGGCAATGGTGGCAGGATTTGTGCTGATGTTCTTGTTCACGATTCAGACATTTTTTCCCAGAGCGCCCGGTCCCCTGATTGCGGTATTGATGGCGACGCTAGCGGTGGCCCTGTTTAATTTGGATCAAAAAGGCGTTGCAGTGGTGGGCACGATTCCCGCTGGCTTGCCCCATCTGCAGATGCCACAGCTCTCCATCGCTGAATTCCCGGCGTTGACGGCTGCGGCCTTGGGCATTGCAGTGGTCGCCTACTCGGATAATGTGCTAACGGCGCGTTCTTTCGCCAACCGTAATCACTACAAAATTGATGCCAATCAAGAGCTGTTGGCGCTGGGTGTCTCTAATCTGGGGACAGGACTCATGCAGGGAATCCCCGTCAGCAGCAGCGGCAGTCGCACGGTCATTTCAGATGCGTTGGGCAGCAAGACACAGCTTTATTCTGTGGTGGCTTTTCTGGTTCTCATTTCGGTGCTCCTGTTTCTGAGGCCGCTGCTGGCGCTGTTCCCGAC
>JBAUJD010000680.1:0-10164 GCA_049683515.1 Thermosynechococcaceae cyanobacterium
GGAGTACTGTCTACAGAAGCAATAGGTATTCCACAGGTCCATGGCAAAGAAAAGCATGATTGAGCGCGAAAAGAAGCGCGAAAAAATGGTTGCGAAGTACGCTCATAAGCGACAGTCCATCCAGGATCAAATTAATCAGGCCACCTCACAACAAGAGAAGATGGACCTGCATCGTCAACTACAGCGCCTGCCTAGGAATAGCGCCCCCACCCGTCTCCGCAATCGCTGCTGGGTCACTGGGCGTCCTCGGGGCTACTATCGTGATTTCGGCCTATCCCGTCACTGCCTCAGAGAGATGGCCCACGAGGGTCTGCTGCCGGGCGTGCGTAAAGCAAGCTGGTAATCTACAGAGTTGAGAAACAAGCCATTCATTAAAAACAAGCATGGGAATCTGCAATATCAGCCCCCAAGCTTGTTTTTTGTTGGGTCAGTTCTGAAATATCAGCGTCTATGACTGACCGCAACAGGTATCAATTCCTAGACTCGTGAGCAAAAGATCGCTGACGGCATTGGCAACAGCAAACTCGCTATAGAAGCTTTTAGAAAAATCAAAGGCCTGCATCTCGGTCAAAATTGCCACCAGAAGCGCCCCCAAGTCATTTTCTCCTTCCATACGTTGACGGAGATAGATTCTAGCGGCTTGGTCCGCAATTTTTTGATTCACGGGTTCTGGTAAAAACTCAGTGTCGAGCCATTCTTGCAGAGCAGCCTGCAGCCATCCCGCTTCCTGTTGAGGATGCTGGCTAGGAGGTAAGACTCTAGGCTCAACGGGCTGGACCATAGACCTAATCACTGAACATTTATAGGTATTAGTCTAGCCTAAGACGCAGATTGCTTGAGGTGCGAGCGACCATTATTGATTACTTTCAGCATGGTGCCGAGCTGGATCTCAAGATCCTTCAAAACACGATCGGCATAGACATCGGCCTCATGGTGAATCTGTTCGCATTCCGCCTGAGTAGACTGCCGCAGTGCATCAAGATCTTGCTGAGTCTGACGCCTTGCTCGCTCAATCTCAGAAACGCTACGCTGTCGGAGGGACTCAACCTCAGCTTCTACCTGCCTCTGCAGTAGCTGTGCTTCTCGCTCAGCCTGCTGGATGATGGTCAGCTCATCTGCGATTTGCGCGGCCCGCTGTTCCGCTGACTTTACGAGTTCTTGAGCATACTGGTGAGCGCGAGAGAGAATTTCATCTTTGCTTTTCAAGATCTCTTCAGCCGCCCGAACCGTTTCAGGGATGCTGCGCTCCACGGCTAATAGCTGAGAGAGCAGTTGCTCTTCATCAACAACGGTTCGATGCGTCAGCGGTACCTTAAGACCATCTAGAACAATAATTTCTTCCAGCCGCTGCAGTTGTTGATTTAACTCCAGCCCTTGAGGCTGCTGAGTTGTGAAGCTTTGGTGTGGCTCGGAGCTATGGATTCCAGGACGAGTGTCAAGGCCTATGGATTCTTGGTGAAGCATTTTTCTAACTCAATGGCGACATTGTGAGGGACAAGGTGAGTGACTGAACCACCAAACTGAGAAATTTCTTTAACAAGGCTACTGCTTAAAAAGCTGTATTCATTAGATGTTGCTAAGAAAACAGTTTCAACGAGAGGGCAGAGGCTGGCGTTGGTATGTGCCATTTGCAGCTCATATTCAAAGTCCGAGAGGACTCGTAAACCACGAATCAGAACCTGGGCCTGGCGTTGCTGAGCATAGTGTACGGTCAAGGTATCAAACGCATCAATCTCTAAGTTAGAGAGGTGATGGGTGCAGGCTTGAATTTGATCGATTCGCTGCTGCACGGTGAATAGGGGAGATTTATTCGGATTCCTTGAAACAGCAACGATCACTCGTTCAAATAGCTGACAACCTCTTTCGATAATGTCAAGATGCCCTAGCGTAATGGGGTCAAAGCTCCCTGGATAAACTGCAAGCATAAATTGATAAGCGGGTTGAGGCGATTATAGTCTATAAATCTTGGATTCATACAGGGACTTGACTTTAAATTATGTCAATTCTCACCAACGAGAAGATTTTCTGATTACAGAGAACGCCTTCGGACATCTAGGGTCAACGAGGGTGGGGTTCACTTGACGTTACCGTTTGTCTTGTTCTGCCATCTATTTGTCTGGTGGCAGTGTTCATGTGAGGATAGACCCCATAGGCTTAATCGAATGTTTAAGAAGGTTCTCAAAAAATTATGGCAGAAATCCAATTTGTTCGAGGGACTGATGAGTCGGTTGTTCCAGACGTTCGTTTAACAAGAGCGCCTGATGGAACCTCTGGACGAGCCTTCTTTCGTTTTGATAGCCCAGATGTGGTTCAGGAAGGCAATCCAGAGATTCTGGGAATGTTCATGCTAGATGAAGACGGGGAACTGAGCACTCGTGATGTCAACGCAAAGTTTGTGAACGGACAGATTACGGCGATTGAGGCTACCTACAACATGCGCAGCGCTCAAGAGTGGGATCGCTTCATGTTGTTCATGAATCGCTACGCTGAAAGCCATGGCTTGGGCTTCAATAAAGCGAACTCTTAAGGCAATCGCTGAAACGAGGAGGCTAGGACAACGTGGGATCGCACCCTCATCCTGATTCACCTGATCACGGAGATCAGTCGGTGTCTTGTGGAATCTTGACCATCAGTGATACCCGCACCCAACACACCGATTTCAGCGGACGTTTTTTGCGAGACGCGTTGGTTGAACAGGGGCATCAAGTGACCCGTTACAGCGTCTTACCGGATCAACCCGATGAGATTGAACGCTATCTGAGACAATCTGCCGAAGACGGCCAGACCGAGGCTCTCATCTGTACCGGCGGTACGGGGATCGCAGCTCGCGATGTCACCTATGATGTGGTGGCCCGTCTGTTCGAGAAGGAACTGACGGGCTTTGGTGAGCTGTTTCGGATGTTGAGCTATCAAGAGATCGGATCACGTGCGATCGCATCTAGAGCCACGGCGGGCGTCTATCAGCAATTGCTCATTTTTATTCTGCCGGGATCACTGAATGCCGTCACCCTAGCCACAGAGCAATTAATCCTACCGGAGCTGAGACATTTAACCCAGCTCTTACGGCAGTGAAACTTGAACAGCACTCTTTCTTTACTCAGCGAGAAGGTCAGCCGCTTTGGGTGAACCCTGGCTAACCGCCTTAGGGATGATTTGCTGCGGATGAAACCCTGTTTTCACATTGGGGTTTCGACCGGCTTGAATATTTTTCTGAAGGGCTTGAACGGCTTGCATGTACTGAGGATCAGAAAATGTTGCCACCATTTTTGGGTTCGTTGCCAGCAGCACCTGCTGTGCCTGAGACAGTTGTACCGCAATATCAGGGTCGATGCCCTTGTGATTAATATCGGTGCCCTTAGGGGTGTAGTAATGGGCAACGGTAATGGCTAGCCCCGACCCATCGGACAACTTGTGAACAGACTGAACTAGAGCCTTACCAAAAGTGGTACTACCCACAACCTCCGCTCGGTCATTATCCTGTAGCGCCCCCGTCAAGATTTCGCTAGAGCTGGCAGAATTATTATCCACTAAGATTGCCAAAGGTTTCTGAGTGAGAGACTTTCGGCGGGCACGTACCTTTTCGTTCTTACCTTGACGATTGGTGGTCTGGACAATCAGTCCATGATCAAGCCACATATCGGCAATATCAATACTGGCGTTGAGCAACCCCCCTGGATTGCCGCGCAGGTCGAGAACAAATCCGTCCACCTTATCTGCCGTTAATTTCTCAATCGCGGCCTTTGTTTGCTCAGACGCATGGGAACTAAACTCATTGAGACGAATATAACCAATTCGATTTGTCCCCTCTTGTTTGACGCTATAGCTAACGGCAGGCAGCTCAATGACTGCTCGATCAATGGCAACCTCAAACGGCTTCTCGTTCTTACGCTTAATGAGTAGTTTCACCTGAGTCCCTGATGTTCCCCGAATCAAGCTAGAGGATTCCTTGATATCGAGCTGGCGGGTGGGCTTACCATCAATTTCGATGATGCGATCACCAGACTCTAAGCCAGCCTTAAGAGCAGGGGAACCAGGCATGGGTTCAACCACAGTCAGAATCTTTGTGGTCTTATTAATTTCCATCCGAATCCCAATGCCGGACAGCTCTCCAGTGGTTTGATTGGTCAAGGACTGATATTCATCGGGGTCCATGAAACGAGTGTAGGGATCATCTAGAGGCTGCAAAGCTTCTCTGAGTGCGGTGTAGGCTTGCTTCTTAGAGGTATAGTTGCGATCTAAGAGAGCTGTGCGAGCCGCCTGCCAATCTGTTTTGTTAAACGTATCGTCAACGTAATAGCGATTGACGAGCTGCCAGACTTCATCAACAATCACCTTCGGACTATCTTCAAGAGCTGCCTGGGCAGAACGTTGCCAACTAAGCCCAAGACCTGCGGTTGCAGAAACGGCAGCAACTCCCCCTATAGCAACGGCCTGAAAAATGCGTGAGTACCGAGAAGTTAGATTCATTTAATTTTGAAGCGCAACGATAAGGAAATGGAGGCAGTCGTCGATGGAGCCAAATCTTAACGAGAAATACTACAGCATTTCCCCAGTTGTTATAGATTATAAAGCCACTAATCTAGAGATGTATTGACGAGTAAGCATTGTCAGAGTTCCTTATTTATAGGGTACCCAACCCTGTATCAAACGGGTGGTGCTTCTTGTAACACTTTATTGAGTATTCCTAGAAACCACTCCGCTTTGCTTACCATCGACCCGACGTTTTAGCGAGATTACCCAAGCCCACTCGATTGAGGGCCGCACAAATAACATGAGCACGATCCTTCTTACCCACCTTGATACTGAGGGTCGGGGAGTCAAAGATCTCTCGGCAGACAGCGCAACGCTGCTGTTCGCCCCGTGCAGCAGCCGGACGACGGTCTTGAGAACGACTTCGATACTCTTTTCGATAACCCATTCATCCAGCTCATTGAAAGGTACAAAGTACATTTATCTTAAAATAAATCTGATCTAACCAGGCACTGTATCTATTGTAGCGATTAGCCTTTGCCCCCAATACTCTGAGAGCAGCGGTCCCAACAAGCAAGTGATCAAAATATAGGCAACAACCGCATTGAAAAGGCCAGCGCTGATCAAATTCGCCTGTTGCCCAAAGAGCGCAATTACCAGAACGAGTGCGGCTCTGGGGATGGTTAGGCTAAACATGGTGAGCATTTCAAAGCGGCTGTAGTGCAGCCATCGGCTGGCAATCCAGGCTGCGATGAACTTAGCCCCCACGGCTCCAGAAATAACGCCTAGCGCAATGCCCAGGTTGCTGGGATCGCGGATCAATATTTGAGGATTTGCCAGGACGCCGACGGACACCATGAAAATAGGAATAAAAAGACTATTGCCGACAAACTCAATTTGTTTCATCAATTCACTGGAAAAGGGGATCAGTCGATTCAGCGTTAAACCCGCGATAAATGCCCCCACAATTGAGTCAACCCCCAAGAGTTGTGTGGCTGAACCTAAGACAAAAAGCGTCGCCAAGACAAAAATAAACGGAGTGGTGCTGGCGGTCTTCTGTAGAATTTGCGCCCCTACTTTAGGAATACTCCAGACACTAACGAGGGCGATGAGCGGTAGCCCTAGTAATAATTTAAGCCACAATATCGGACCCACTTGGCCTTGAGCCGCCGCCTGGACAATGGAAAATCCGGCGAGGGTTAAAACGGAGGTGATCACAGTGCCCCCAACGGCAACGCCGATCACTTCTCGTTGCATCAAATTGAGGCGGGCCAGGGTGGGATAGGCCAGTAGCGTATGGGGCGAATACAGCAGTCCCAATAAAATAGCGGTCAGCCCTCCCACTGCCATCAGATGTCCGGTGAGGATGCCGACCATGAATGGCACGCTAAAGGTCAGCAGACCCAAAATGAGCGATCGCAGACCCAACTGTTTGAGATTACTCAGATCCATTTGCAGGCCGGCCAGTAGCATAATGTAAAGTAGGCCAATCTTTTCAAAAAAAACCAGGGATGAATCTCGCGATATAACGCCTAGACCATTACTGCCCAACAGACAGCCCAGCAATATCAGCATTACAAGAGCCGGTACCCTCAGCCGCCCCGCAATAATCGGGGCCAGCAGTAAAATTAGCATCAAGACGCCAAAAACGTAGACAGGGTTTGTAAGCGGTAGGGCTGGCATATCTTCTCAGGCAAAGAGACCATCGCTATCTTAGGCGATCGTTTTTCAAAGGCCGCTATTTTTAAGTATTGTGCGAATATCAGACGTTCTTGACGGCAATGATGCTTAATATATGAGAAGTTCACTCCCTCAGCACCTCCCTAATTCATGCTCAGGAGTGAGATCTGTCCCTCATCCTTGCAAAACAGAACAATGATTCTTTGTACTCAGTGCGGTCATACCAATCTCGATGATGCCAAGCATTGTGCATCCTGCACCGCAGTTTTGCCGGAGATGGCAAGCTGTCCAAGCTGTCAAGCCTCCATCTCAGTGGATGCCTGGTTCTGTGCTCACTGTGGAACTTCTTTGCGTTCAACAGCAGATATCTCATCCACCGTCGATCCCCTGGCACCCACTAACATTGCAGGTATCGCAATGACCAGTGACAAGCCACCGATTCCTCCCACCGAGGTTGTCGGCGCAGCAGTCCCTACAGCAAGTGCTCCCAACGAGATTCCTGCAACGGAGGTGGTAAATGCGGTCCCCACTGTCCATCCACCAGAAGATCTACTACCCAGCGAGGTCGCCGCAACGGAGGTTGTGAATCCAGTGGCGGTTCGTCAACCTCCAGATTTATTGGCAGATCAAGGGGCTGAAGTGCCACCACCGCCTCCTATCAATAATGATCCGTCGGCTGAATTTACGACGTTCCCTGATACAGGGTCTTTTGGCACCCCCGACATTGCTAGTGATTCAGAGTCTCCACCAGAGATGGACAGTGTTGCCAATCTGCCGCCCACACCTCCAGCCCCCATCGAACCTCCGATGATGCCCGTAGCGGAGCCAGCAACAGCAGAGCTAGAAAAGCCAGTAGAGCCAGCAACAGCAGAGCCAGAAATGTCATCCCCTCCTCCTGCAACCGTAGATGATCTCCCCCCTACCCCATCGCTGCCTGCCGATTTCCCGGTAGGCGCGACTCAACTTCAGCAGCCGACGGCTCGGTTCGTCCATGTCTATAGCGACGTTGCGGTGCCGATTCCGTCTCATCTCCATGTTGTCCACATTGGCAAGCCAAATGATCGGGTGCCGCCGGATATTGATGTTTCAGGATTCGCAGATAGCGATGTTGCTTCCCGTGTTCATGCAGATTTACGCCTTGAAGCAGATGCCTACTTCTTAGAAGATACCGGCAGCGCCAACGGCACCTACGTGAATAATCAGGCCCTGCGGCCTGGAGATCGGTACCGATTGCGAACCGGCGATCGCATCTCTCTCGGCAAAGAAGATAAGGTCAGCTTTATCTTCTATGGTAGCTAGACCTGATTACTGGATGTAGTCAATACAAGAGACCATCACGTCTCGAAAGGAATCGGGGATCTGGCCGGTTTCTTTCATTTGAATGGAGAGACGCTCAACCTCCTGAATGGAATAGCTATTCTGAATGCCCTGCAGTGTGCAGGCACAGTAGTTCGTGTACTGCTTACCCTTAGCCGTACATTTCGCCATGAAAACCTTTTGAAAGAGAGGATCCTTTGTGCTGCGAATCTCCAGGCCCTGATTCCCTGATTTCGTCGGGGTTGCAGCAGGAGGCTTTTGCGGAGTAGAAGGAGCAGGGGCAGCAGGCTTGGCCTGAGACGGATAGGTAGGATTTTGCTTTGACCAGCTTTTCCAGTCTTGGGCAAAGGCGTTAGAGGGTATCAAGGAGAGCATTAGGGTCGTGAGCAAAAAAAGGCGCATAGTAAAATGATCGGCAAGCAATATCTACTAGGATGCCCAACTCTAGAGATCAATCTTTCGGTTGTTTACAATTCGCTCAGCCGATAAGCGTCAGCCTCTGATTGACTGACAAACGTTTATTCCCCTCATCCCTTGGAAGAGGGCGAGGGCGTTTTTGTAATGCGATGCAACTTTTGTCAGCGAACCAGGCGTCAGGCCATGAACAGCGGGCTGAAACCCTTTCTTACAAAATCACCTATAGACTCCTCGCCTACATCGTCAACGACTGAGGGTTCGTCTCAATCAGTTGCGCCAAATCTCTCAGGAAGGCCGCTGCATCTGCACCATAAATAATGCGGTGATCGCAGGTAATATTGACCTTCATCTGCTGCTTAACGCCAAATAGGCCATCCTCTGTTGCCACCATCTGCGGTCGGGAGGCTCCCACCGCCAAAATAGACCCTTGGCCGGGGGGCAAAATAGCGTCAAAGTTATCGACGCCAAACATGCCGAGGTTTGAAAGGGTAAACGTCCCTGAACTGTATTCATCTGGCTGAAGCTGCTTGGCACGGGCGCGGTTCACCAAGTCTTTCCAGGTTCTTGAGAGGGAGTAAATATCGAGCTGATCGGCTTGCTGGAGAACCGGCGTAATGAGGCCGCCCCCTGGCATCGCCACCGCCACCGCCACATTAATGGGGGTACGATACTGGGTGCCCTGATCACTGAAGTTCGCGTTGAGCAGTGGATGCTTGCAGAGGGTCATTGCGATCGCCTTCGCTAACAACCCCGTCATGGTGACGCCCTTGCCCTTGAGCTGCTTGTAGAGCGTATCTAGGCCATCAGTGGTAATACTGTAGCTAACGTGAAAGGTAGGAACGGCTAGACTCGCCATCATATTATTGACAACGGCCTGCTGGAGCGTATTGAATGGCGCAACCTCACCCTTCAAAGCTGCAGCGGGTATCGCTGGGGCAGGTATCGCGGCAGGAGCTGAAGCCGTTGCCGCTTGCGCCGTGGGCATCTGACCCGAGGCTTTTTCGACATCTGCCGCCACAATCCGACCATGGGGGCCGCTTCCCATTAAGGCGTTCATATCGACCTTAAGCTGCTTGGCAAGCTTGCGTGCTCGCGGCGAAATGACGACGCGCCCAGAAGGGACCGCCGGAGCGCTACCACCGCCATTGAGGGCCACAGCAACGGGTGTCGGAGCCGCCACCACCGCCGCTGCAGGCGCTTCTGCTGCCGCACGGGTTGCAGCGGCAGATCCCGTGGCCTGAGCCTTCTCTTCCGCCTGGGCAATCTCTGCCTCAGTTTCGGCAACATAGCCAATGGTGGAGCCAACCGGGGCAGATTCTCCAGCAGGAACTGCGATCGCACCTAAATAGCCTGCATAAAAAGACTCCACATCCATATCAGCCTTATCAGATTCTACGATCAGCACCGTTTCACCCTTTTCAACCTTGTCCCCCGGAGCTTTCACCCAAGAGACAATCTTGCCTTCGGTCATCGTTGAGCTAAGGGCGGGCATGAAAACTTCGTGAATCATAGGTGCAGCCTTGAGCCTTACAAACTGTTCAAGATAAATTCTAACTTGACCTGTTCCTCAAAGCGATGCCCAATGTCGGAATGCCCCGATCAAACCTGAGTGTCAAAGAATCAGATCAGATGTAGATTGCCCATCCGCTTTCGGGAAGCCTAAAAATATAATGTTCAGTCAGCAGTTAATCTCAACAGAAGCACTATGATGTCTTCACAAAGGTAACCTGTTCTCTATTTGACACTTCATCAAGCCAACTCAGCACCAATTTTTGAGTGTTCATCGCATCAAAAATTGGCCCTATAAATCTCACCCGCAGCCTTGCACTGCAATGAAAAAAAGGTTTACTCATCGTCCGCTTGCGGTCCGGAATCGACTCCTTGCAGGGATCGGCTCAATGCTGATACCCATCGTTGTCTTAGCTGTTGGGGCGGTTTCTACCTTCAATATTTCTCTGGGTGGATTTGAGAAAACCGAAGGCGTCAATCTGAATGAATCGTTCCCTGTCGCTGACCTAGAACTATCGCTGATCCGGGTCGCTCTGCTGACGGCCTCGGTAGATGATATTCAAAATCCGATATGGCAGGCAGAGTTTAAGCAGTTGAGTCAAGACATTGATCAGAAGCTATGGTTACTCAAGCATGAAGGAACAAGAGGAGAAAATGCAACCTCTCTTCCCCCTGAGCAGAAAAGCTTGGTAACAGCCATTGATACGCAATGGCAAGAGGCTCACCGTAGCGGCGCTGAATTCTTTAGACCCATACCTCCCACCGCACAAC
>JBAUJD010000681.1:0-8030 GCA_049683515.1 Thermosynechococcaceae cyanobacterium
GTTCTACGGTGATGAAGGGCTTAAACTTCTGTCTTAGCCTTCGCCACCTTCGCCACCTTCGCTATCTTCGCCACTCTCTGGCGATGTAGTTGATTCGGGCGTACTACTGTCTGTTGGTATGGTCTGCTCAATCTCAGGAGCTTCAGGCTCTGAATCACTCCCCTCGCCGCCGGTGTCTCCTGCTGTTCCGCAGGCCGTTACTGTTGCCGCTAAACCTAAGGCTAGAAAAACTTCAATTGCTTTTGAGCGCATTTACTTTTCTCCTGTGCTGAAATAAACATTTTAATGAGACTCATTCTCTATAAAATAGAATCATGGAATGGAGGATTTGTCATCTATGGCTGTGATTTTTAAACCTTTTTTTGCCCTGATAGAGCAGGTAAAACAGCCGTTTTGAATGTCACGGGGGTTTCAGCAGGTCTGCTAATCTATCGCAATTACGATAAAAATACGATTTGATTTTGAATTCTGCCTTTCTCATTATCGCAACCCCCTGTTTGGTCTAGAGTCAAGGCTACCGATCGCTATCTTCTAAGCTGCCATGATTGTCGAAATCGAAAATGTGTTGACGAGGGCAGAGCTAGATACGCTAGTTTCCACGCTAGCGAAGGCTGAGTTTGTTGATGGCAGGACTACGGCGGGGTGGCATGCCAAGCTGGTGAAGCAGAACTTGCAGATGCAGCGCAATGCACCGGAATCAGAGGACCTACGCAAGCTCGTTGAATCTGCCCTCAATCGTAATCCGCTATTTACGGCAGTGGTGAGACCTCGCAAGATTCACTCGATTTTGTTTAGCCGCTATGAACCGAGGATGGCCTACGGCAGCCATGTTGATAATGCTTTTATGGGTCAGTGGCGCTCTGATGTGTCATTTACCCTATTTCTAGAGACAGGCTACCAGGGCGGAGAGCTGGTGATTGAACAATCCGACGGGGAGCGGCGGTATAAGTTAGAAAAGGGAAGTGCGATCGCATACCCCTCTTCCACGCTCCATCGCGTCGAACCGGTCACCGACGGAACTCGACTGGTGGCAGTGGGCTGGGTACAAAGCATGGTTCGAGACTCGCAAAAACGCGAACTGCTATTTGACCTCGACACCGCACGACGCTCTCTGTTTGCCAGAGAAGGGAAAACGATTGAATTTGATCTCATTTCAAAGAGCCATGCCAACCTGTTGCGTCAGTGGGCCGATTAACCATCAGGAACATCCCTTCGACGTCATCGGTCATCAGTGGCAGCCGAACTGCACGGCTAGTTACCGTCTCCTGACCATTTTTAGCCCTTAAGGAGTACAAATGGTACGCCGATGGCGAGTTTTTTTAGTTGGCCTATTCTACATCATGAGCTTGATGGGGCCAGTTCTCCCGGCTCATGCTGCCACCGATCCTAAAGCTATTCATATTCTCAGTCGTTTGAGTTTGGGTCCCCGCCCCGGTGATCTTGAGCATGTCCAATCCATTGGCGTTGAGGGCTATATTAAAGAGCAGCTCTCGCCCCAGACCCTGAAGCAGCCGCCACCGCTCAAGCAGCAACTGCAGCAGTTCGAGACC
Source organism: Thermosynechococcaceae cyanobacterium (assembly GCA_049683515.1). Lineage (GTDB taxonomy): Bacteria > Cyanobacteriota > Cyanobacteriia > Thermosynechococcales > Thermosynechococcaceae > RCC1774. Next base: position 1,551 of record JBAUJD010000681.1, read on the forward strand.
TTAAAGCTCGCGCCGATGCAGGTGATTCAGATCTATCGTCCCCAACAGGCAAAAGGGCAAAGTGAGGCAGAGCGCAAGGCCGCTCAGAAACGACGGAATCAGCCGTTGAGTGAGGCAAGGCAGGCTCGGATTGTGCAGGCGATCGCAAGTCCCAGCCAGCTTGAAGAAGTGATGGTGAACTTTTGGTTTAATCACTTCAACGTCTCCTGGGATAAAGGAAATGTCAGGTACTGGATTGGCGACTATGAGAAAAGCGCGATTCGGCCCTACGCCCTTGGCTCCTTCCGAGAATTATTGGGGGCCACCGCCCAGCATCCGGCGATGCTATTTTATCTGGATAACTGGCTCAATACCGACCCCAACAGTCCCGGCGCTCGGGGGCAATTCAAGGGTTTGAACGAAAACTATGCCCGTGAACTTCTAGAGCTGCATACCCTTGGTGTTGATGGGGGCTATACCCAGACCGATGTAGTGGCGATTGCCGAAGCGCTTACAGGCTGGGGCATTCCCAGGCCACCGCAGGCCGCGCAATACCCAGCCGGATTTGTCTTCGATGCGAAGCGCCATGATAATCGCCCCAAAACGGTCCTCGGCTCCAAAATTACGGGGCAAGGTCAGGCTGCGGGTGAACAGGTCTTAGATCTGTTAGCCCAGCATCCAGCCACTGCCCGTCATATCAGCTATGAACTCGCCCAGTATTTTGTCGCCGATCAACCCCCACAGCCGTTAGTGAAGCGCTTAACCGATCGCTATCTCAAAACAGATGGCGATATTCGCTCAGTGCTCGATACGCTTTTCCATAGCCCTGAATTTTGGGATACAAAATACGTGGGGACCAAGTTCAAGCCCCCCTACGAGTACGTGCTCTCAACCCTGCGCGCCCAAGGCAGTGATGTCAATATTGACACCAATCGAGTCCTGGGAATGCTCAATCAACTGGGAATGCCCCTGTTTAACTGCCGGACGCCGGATGGATATGCCAATACCCAGGCCGAATGGCTCAATCCAGAGGCGGTCACCCGTCGAGTCAGCCTCGCCACCACAATTGCCAGAGGCGGAGGGCGTCAGGCTGTTGCGGCTGACCCAGACCAACTCATGCGTGCCGTCGGCCCCCAAATTTCGCCCCAAACCCAATCGGTGATCGCGACCAGCCCTAAAAATCTGCGTGCTGCGCTGATGTTGGGTAGTCCTGACCTCATGTACCGTTAGCGATTGATTGCTATGAACCGTTCTACTTCTATCAACCGTCGCCAGTTCCTTCGATACAGCGGTATGGCCGGAGTCTCTAGCCTCTTAGCAATGGGGGCCAATGAGCTGTGGTTACCGCAGCGGGTGCTGGGTCAGTCTAGCCGGTCGCCCCGCCTGATCGTGATCTTGCTACGGGGTGCGGTCGATGGCCTCAATGTTGTGGTTCCTCATCGGGAGTCAGCCTACTATGAGGCTCGTCCCTCGGTGGCGATCCCTCAGCCAGGACAACCCCAAGGAGCCATTCCCCTCACCGATCAGTTTGGCCTGCATCCGGCCCTTGAACCTCTGATGCCGCTGTGGAAAGCCGGGAACCTCGCCTTTGTTCATGCCTGTGGGTCGCCAGATGAAACGCGATCGCACTTTGAGGCCCAGGACTACATGGAGACGGGCACCCCCGGCAATAAAAAGACCAGAGATGGCTGGCTGAATCGACTCTTAACGGTGTTGCCAAAGGGGAAAATCACCCAGGCAGTCAGCATTGGTGAGCAGATGCCATTGATTTTGGCAGGGTCTAAACAGGTGACCAACCTCCCCAGTGGCCGCAACGCAACCCGCCGCCAGCCCATTGACAACGTGCCGATTCAAAATGCCTTTGACCAGCTCTACACGGGGAATGACGCTGTTGCTAGAGCCTATCAAAAAGGTCGTCAAGCTCGTGAGGCGCTTTTAGCTGAATTTAAGTCAGAGATGATGCAGGCTTCACGAGGCGCTCCCTCCGCCGCCAATGCCCCCAACGATTTGAGTCGATTGGCGAAACTGATGGTGGGCAATGCCCAAACTCAGGTGGCCTCTATCTCTTTTGGCGGCTGGGATACCCATGTCAATCAAGGCAGCAGCGAGGGACAACTCGCCAATCGATTGCGGAGTTTAGGCGACGGCATTCAAAAGCTGACGGAGGCGTTGGGGCCAACCTTCAAGGACACCACCATTGTGGTGATGTCAGAGTTTGGCCGCACGGCCAGAGAAAACGGCAACCGAGGCACAGACCACGGCCACGGCAATGTGATGTGGATCTTAGGGGGCAATATCAAGGGCAAACAGATTTACGGCAGTTGGCCCGGATTAGAGGCCGCTCAGCTCAATGAAGGGAGAGATTTGGCGATTACGACCGATTTTAGAGATGCGATCGCACCTCTGCTCACCAAGCATATGGGTTTAAACAGCCAGCAACTCGCCCAGGTTTTCCCAAGCCATTCAGTCCAGCAGACGCTGAGCATCGTCTAGTGCGGCGTCAAAGCTAAGAATTAGGGTTCTTCTGTTTGATCACAGAACAATCCAAGGTGCCTGCAGACAGCAGACAATATCGGCACTTCATCGTGAAAATTTCCGATAAAAAAGCCCTCATCCAATATGGAGAGGGCTTTTTACAGTTGAGTTCCTATCGAAGTGTCTTCAGTTAGAGGACGATTCGATGGCTCTATGCAGGCCAGACGCCTCGGATAATATCCTGTAGCGGAGACAGGAAAGGCATTTGGCAAATGGCAAAGGCAAACACTGCGCCGCCGCAGCCGCCCATCCAGAAGCCATTAGAGAATGAACTCCAGCCTTCTTTGGTGCCCAACTCAGCCGGTGGATTCGGCGTGGTGCAGGTGGCGGTGGGCTTGCTAACGCCAGCGCTTGTATACAAGGACAAAGCAATGGTTAAAACACTGATCAGACCTACCGCGCCCAGTGCGCCAGCAATATCACCAATGTCAGCACCTCGGTTGGGTCCCAAAATAGCAAAGGGGCCATAAAGGAAATAACCGTGGGCCATCCCGACTTCTAAACCGCGACTATTGGCAGATAGCCCGTCCCGATAGGCGGGTAAATTGTTGATAAAGCTCTTAACGATACCTGAAGCATTAACCGGAGTGGCTAGATTTCCCACTTGGGGATCGCCACCCGCTTGGACCATATCCATCGTCATGTAGTTGTTCTCCTCTCAAATCGGACAGCCCCTCATCCGTCGTCTCGAAGTAGGGGTGACATGGAAAATTTTAGGATTCTATGGGCTAAATCATCTCATACAACTCGGATCTTTAGGTTGATTGCAACGTTTTGATAAGCAAGTGCTGTTGTCCTCACTCTCTTTGATGAAGCCGACGCCTACATTAAAATGACAAATCTCGCCTGAACCTGATGGGTAAGGCAGCTTAAAATAGTTTCATAAATCCTGAACGGAACCGTTGTTCTATGCTCCAGACACTAAGAGATTACCAGCGATCTCAACAGGCTCAATTTGAAACAAAGGATGACTCGGTGGTCTGCAGCTTTGGGCAGGATGACGCCGCCATCGCAGCGCTCCACACTGGCGCAGTGATTTGCGATCGCACCCACTGGGGTCTCTTAGAACTAACGGGAGCCGACCGTCTTAATTTCTTGCATAACCAAAGCACGAATGACTTGAAAAAGCTCCAGGCAGGGCAAAGCTGCGACACTGTGATTTTGACTTCCACCGCTCGCACCCTTGATCTGGTCACGGCCTACATCACAGAAGAGTCTGTTTTATTGCTGGTATCTCCCAACCGCCGCGAGCAGCTCTTGCAGTGGTTTGATCGCTATATCTTTTTTGGGGACAAGGTTGAGATTTGCGATCGCACCGACACCCTCACCCCCTTTAGCCTATTGGGGCCACAAAGTGTGAGCCTGCTTCAGGAACTGGGCATTGATTGTCCACAGGTCGGCCAGCATCGGCTGAGTACTTTAGGGAATCTCTCGGTTCGAGTTGCTGCTGGCAGCGGCTTAACGACGTCTGGCTACACCCTCATAGTTGAGCACGATCAAGCCGCAGAGCTATGGCAAAGGTTTGTAGAAGCGGGCGCAGTCCCCATCGGCACCCAAGCCTGGGAACAGCTTCGGATTGTTCAAGGCCGTCCTTATCCTGATACCGAACTCACAGAAGACTTCAACCCTCTAGAAGCCGGTTTATGGCAAACGATTTCTCTCGATAAGGGCTGCTACATCGGTCAAGAAACCATTGCTCGCCTCAATACCTATAACGGGGTTAAGCAACAGCTTTGGGGGATAGAACTTTCAGAGGCGGCTGAAGTTGGGACAACGCTCATGAATGGCGATCAGAAGGTGGGTGTTTTGACCAGTCAGGTCAAAACGCTGCAGGGCTGGCGGGGGCTGGGCTATATCAAAACCAAGGCCGGTGGCGCAGGGCTAGAGCTTCAGGTCGGAGACGCGACGGGAACGGTTGTGGAGGTTCCCTTTTTAACTCGCGCCGTACCGTCATCGTGATTGATGAGGCCATCCCGGCTGACTGCGCCCAAATAGATCTACCACTCGTTCAGGAAAATTGGTGAAGACGCCATCGACGCTGAGTTGCCCCATTCTGCGAATTGCCTCGACTTGATTCACCGTATAGGCAAAAACTTTAAAGCCATTGGCATGGGCCTTTTCAATCCACTGTGGTTCCAATCGGTCTGCCGCCGGGTGGATCGCATAGGCATTGAGATGATGTGCGATCGCAATCTCTTCCGTCGATATTACTGGGGTCAATAGACCCATCTGCAGGTGGGGACTGAGTTGTCTGACCTGTTCTAAGGCTTGGTGATCAAAGGATGAAACGAGGAAGAGGGATTGATCCCAGCCCTCCGTTATCTGAGTGGCAATTAACCGAACCACTGGCTCGGCGGTGTATGGTCCCTTGAGTTCAATGTTGAGTCCGGCTTGACCGTTGACGGCTTGGCAGACTTCAGAGAGGGTCGGGATTTGTTCGCCGTTGCCCGCATCGAGCGATCGCAACTCTGCAAAGCTGAAGTCCTCAAGTCGGCCAACGCCATTGGTGGTTCGCTCTAGGCGCAGGTCATGGAAGACTACTAGATGCCCGTCAACATAGTAGACGTCGATCTCAATGCAGGCGGCACCGAGTTCTAAAGCTGTTTGGATAGATGCGATCGTATTTTCTGGGGTGTGGCCCATCGCGCCTCGGTGGCCGATGCAAAGCATTTGAGTTCCCACTTGTGAACTTCTCATTGAGTATTTCAATCAAGGATCACACCGTTTCAGTGGCAGTTTAAGGGATTCAGACCTCGCACATAGCTAGGCCAATTTTTTTGTAGGATGCGATCGCAATATTGCCACATTCAGTCTGCGACGTCTAGCCTCAATATAACGGGGTTATGCGTCAGACATATAATAAAATTAGGTGTCTGACGCATAACTGTATTATGAAGTGGCCTGAATTCCGTTATGAGTCACAAAGCCTTTTTTAACATACCTTTCAGGAAATGAAGTGATTGCATAATGTATTATTACATCTGACGTATAACTCCGTCATCGTGGGATTATGGATCAGTAGAGGTGACGTATAATATCAGTTAGACAATTTACTTGCATTATCCTTCATGAAAATATGAGAATGCATATTTAAAGTGGGTTTACAGGCAGAAGCTATAAATGAAAATTAGGTTTTTAGACAGTCAAGAAAGTAGTGACGATGTAGCTCAAGTTCTCAGGTTGCAAGATGAATGGGTAAACAGCGGACTACTTCCTGAGAAGTTTAATAAGTTATGCAGATCTTTTCTAAATGAAAATAATACTATAGTCTTAGAACATGCAAACACGGTTGTCGGATACTTAGTCTTTTTCCTGCAAAGAGGAGGCTACTATGAAATAGATTCGATATATATTTCAAATAAATATAGAAAACAAGGGTTAGGGAAGACATTAATTGAGCATACTGAAAATCAAATAAAGGTTAAAGGTGGCACAACAATAAAGCTATGTGCTATGACAACTAATAACAAACAAAATCTTATCTCATTTTATAAAATACTAGGCTACACTTTGATTGATGGAGAAGACGACAAATTTCAAAAAAAAGTCTAATCAGATTTTGCTGGTTTGAGGTCTTGTTGTTTAGTTTGTGGGGAGATCGCCATCAAAAAGTAGCCAAAATGCATCGCGCTGGCGGTAAAATAGCAATCAAACGTTGAGGTCGCGTTACTGACAGGTCTAACTTTTCATTAGAGCGGATGGACGGGACACACGGGGGGAGCATCTCACCTTTGCGCTGAGTAAATATACTCAAGGACAGAATCTAGGAAAAAAGAGATATTGAAGGGGTCGTCATGAACACGTATCCTATAGCAATCCTAGCTGATAGCAGAGAAAGTATCATAAGTTTTCAGGTTAGGCATTGTGAACAGTCGATAGTTGATAAATAGCTCAAATAATCGCTTGGTGGTTTTGAAGGCTCGACAGCATTGATGCATCTGCTTGAGGATTGCCTTTGCCTGCCCC
>JBAUJD010000682.1:0-5085 GCA_049683515.1 Thermosynechococcaceae cyanobacterium
CTGGTTGAACGAGCGTTGGCCCATTCTCTCGGGTAAAAGCAGCTATTGGTTGCAAGAAGTAGATTCCACCTCAGTACTGAACCCGTTCAATTCCACCAGTCCGTTCTGAGGGCAAGTACCGATAGACTGCTCGACCAATAATGTCTGCTTTCGTGACAAACCCCCAGCAACGACTGTCATAGCTGTTAAGTCGATTGTCGCCAAGAGTGAAGTAGGAGTCAGGTGGGATCTCAGTTGGCACTTTGAAAGGAGATGGTGGTGAGCCTGCCTCTTCACAGATCTCTACGTCAGTGGGCGAATTATCAGAGACATAGGCTTCAGGAAGGGGGGAATTGTTGATGTAAACTTGACCATCCTTAAAGGCAATGGTTTCACCAGGGAGGCCCACGATGCGCTTAATAAAAGCATCTGTGAACCCTTGCTCTTGCAGTGTTGTTGTAGGTTCAAAGACAATAATGTCACCTCGAACAGGTTTCGATGTCATATAGCTAGCTCTATCAATCCATAGAAGATCGTTAATTTGCAGTTCTGGCTCCATATCACCACTGGGGATGGAGCGAGACTCATAGGGTAAGATGCCTCGACATCCGGTTAACGCTAGCAAGGTAACGGCAAATAAGGCTGGTTTGAACAGGTGGTCAGACATCCTAGGCATCATATCCCTTTGATAGCTTTAACAAATATCCGTCTGCCAATGCTGCAGCTCTGCTTCAATGAAATAGGTCACCAAATCTCGATACATTTTTTCAATCACGTTAGCATCTAGCCCTTCGGCTTCAGCCCAGGTTCGCCGCTGTAGCAGCATCGCATCAAAGCGCTCTTGAGCTTGAACATCTTTCACACTGGTCTTAAAAGGTGCGGCGGCCTTCACGTACGCAAAGCGCTGCCCAAGCTGAGCGATAATCTGACGGTCTAAAGCATCAATCTCAGCTCGGATTTCTGTCATGTTCTGACAATCTTGAGGCGCAACCACACCAATCTCCTGCTCAGCTATATTGACTTAGTTTATCTGTATCGTATTACTGTCAATCGTTTGATATTCTGCAATGATCTGTTTGGAGTGTACTAAACGAACCCAGCAGAGGTGAATGATGGCTTTTGATGCAATGGATCCACTGCGCCACCTGTTAACCGCTCAACAGATTGATCAACAGCCGGAAACAACGTTCATCCATCCGCTCAATTCAGAGGCCATCAGACAGACTAAATCATTAGGAGACGTGTTGGGTCTAGAACGTTTGGGGTTGCACCTTGTTCGAGTAGAGCCAGGTCAAGCGTCAACTCAATTTCACTTTCATCATTACGAAGAAGAATTTCTATATATCCTTTCTGGTCGGGGGATCGCAGACATTGGTACAGCTCAATACGAAGTCGGTCCCGGCGATCTGATGGGGTTTACCACTCCTTCTTTGCCCCACAGTTTGCACAATCCTTTTTCAGAGGATCTGGTGTATCTAATGGGAGGTGAACGTCGAGACTATGATGTTTGCGATTATCCCCGCATCATCAAGCGTCAGTTTCGCAGTGGTGACTTGCGCCAGTTGGTTGATTTAGATTAATAGTAGTCAGAGATCATTGCTAAGCTTGCTGATGGGCAATATATTCGCGCAAAGCACGGTTAATGCTGGTTTGATACCCCTCCTCCGGTAGATGATGATGTTTGAACCAATCAATTAAGTCTGCATCCAGCCGAAGTGTAATTTGCTGCTTAATGGGGCGATAAAAAACACCGCGATTGGCCCCGCTCCAGTCTGTTACCTCAGAAATATCATCAGTGTTAATGTCCTCCTCCGGCATGGCGCCTAGGGCATCAACTTCAGCCTGTAGGTCTGGTGGTAAAGAACTAGAATATCTCTTCTTCATAGATTCTCCTTTCACGAGTAGTTGCCTTTCGTGCGCTGATTATTCGACCGATTTCATTCCCTGTTTCTTTCTGGCCGTAGTTCCGGCCAAGTGTGGACCACAAATATGATCACATCATTAATTTGACCAATGGTCTGCCAGCGCTCCTCATTAGGATAGGGATCAGGATTGCTGATAGCAAAAGGATCTGCAAACACGTATTGAGCTAACTCAAAACTCAAGCCATGCTTACGCTTGTTGGCGTCATTCTTCTCATCATCCCACTTCCACTGCAATTGGCCCTCCCGTCATTAGTGTAGCTACTAATTTGTAGTTACATAAGCGAATTGTCAAGCTCGGTGTCCCTGTTCCCTTGTTGTTCCTGCCGTTGAGTGATGAAGTCACTGTACAATTTCCAGCAACAGATTATTTAACCCTATATGCTGCCGTTTACCAGCGTTATTTTCTGCCTAGCCTTTATTCTCGGCTTTTTGCTTACGGGTACGCCTTGGGGATGGCTCGGACTCATCCTGGCAGGAACGATCGCATCTATACTCCGCTGGTCAGCCCCTCGAACCGCCCGTCTCCCTTTTGCATGGCGCATGGGACCACCCCCTTGGGTCTGGTGGGTCGCGACTGGAATTGGGCTATTTGCAATGGTCTATCTTCAGCTTCGTGTTCCCTACCCCAGTTCGTTGGATGTCAGTCGGGTTGTGGATCGTGCCCCATCCCAATCTGTCAGTGTAATGGGGATAGTGAAGACGATGCCTCGGTTGACGCGATCGCAAAAATCTCAATTTCAGCTCCAGGCCAAAGAAGTCATGATCAACGCAGAACCCACCAGGGTTAAGGGCCAACTCTACGTCACTGTCTCTCAGAAGCAATCGCAAGAGGTTCATCCCGGCCAACGGGTGCAGGTCTCTGGCATTCTCTACCGCCCCCAACGCGCTTCGATTCCTAGCGGCTTTGACTTTGCCGACTATCTCACCCGGCAGGGCATTTTTGCAGGCATGGCAGGGAAAAAGCTAGAGATTCTTGACTCTGGCTCTAACTGGGGATGGTGGGCGCTGCGGCAGCGAATTGTGCGATCGCAATCGACCCAACTCAAAGACCCAGAAGGATCGCTCGTGAGCGCGTTAGTGCTCGGAGCCAGAGCCGTCGATCTACCTGCTGAGACAAGAGATAGCTTCGTCCAGGCAGGGTTAGCTCATGCTCTTGCCGCATCAGGGTTCCACGTTTCAATCATCTTAGCGGTGGTGTTAGCGATCACTCAGCCCCTGCCCGATAGCCAGCGCGCCGCCATTGGCTGCGGCGTCCTGATTGCATTTGGCTTTGTGACTGGATTTGCGCCGTCGGTTTTCCGGGCTATTTTAATGGGCATTGCCGGTTTATTTGCCCTCGTCACTAGCCGCAAAACTCAGCCCGTGGGTCTGCTGCTAGTTGTTGCGGTCACGTTATTGATCATCAATCCGCTGTGGATTTGGGACTTAGGCTTTCAGCTCAGCTTTTTAGCCACGCTGGGTTTAGTGGTGTCTGTCCCTACCTTTATGAAGGCTTTAGACTGGCTCCCCCCTCGTCTCGCCACGCTGATTGCGATTCCCATTGCAGCGACGCTTTGGACCCTGCCGCTGCAGCTTTACGCCTTCGGCGTAGTGCCCCTATACGGGCTGCTGGCGAATGTATTGGCAACCCCGTTCTTAACACTCTTGACGGTAGGAAGCTTCGTCAGTGGAGTCGTCGGAGCTTTAATTCCTCCACTGGGCGGCCTATTGGCAGGATTGCTCTACTATCCCGCCCATGTTTTGATCTTGATCGTTAAGACCGTCATTCAACTGCCAGGGAGCACGCTATCGCTGGGCACTATTTCGGTGATTCAGCTCATCATTCTCTACGGCTTACTGCTTTCAGTCTGGCTGGGACTGCAGCACTATTGGCAGGGTGTTATGGTCGTTGCCCTCGTGGTGATTATTTTGCCAGTGTGGCAGATTCAATCCAGTCGATTTGAGGTGACAATTTTTGATTCGGTGAGTCCACCGATTATGGTCATTCAGCAGCCGGGAGGGACATTGCTCCTTAATACTGGCGATCAGCGGGTGGCAAGTCAGGGGGTGCTGCCGTTTCTGCAGCGACAGGGCATCAATCGCGTAGAGCTTGCCGTTGCAACGGCAACTTGGCCCCGCCTTCAAGACGGTTGGCAAACGCTTCTTGAAAAAATGCCCGTGGCAACCGCCGGCGCTAGCGTGGGTCGAGATGCCAATGCAATGACACAGATGCTGGCAAAGGCGAATCCGAGGGAACGGGTGGAGTTGCGATCGCTCCAGCCCCAACAAGCCCTATCGCTCGGTCAGGTTGAGATCACGTTTCTGCGTACTCAGCCTGCAGTGCTACAGATGCAGATACAGCAGCAAAACTGGCTAATCGTCACAGATGGCGATCAACCGACTCAACAGGCTTGGCTACAAACCGCTCAGTTGCCTAATATTGATGTCCTGTGGTGGGTGGGACAGCCGGGAGTGTTGCCTGCAACATTAGAGCCTGAAGTGATTGTTTTTTCGACAAAAGATCTCCCCACCGCCACCGCTCTTTCAGCCTCCCTCGCCTCGTCCCCCAGAACGTCAGCGTCCCAGACTTATTGGACTGCTCGTGACGGCGCAATTCAGTGGACCCCTCAGCAAGGCTTTCAGACCACTCTATCCCCCAGCGACCAAGCCACAGAGATTTTTTAGGAACATACTCAACCTTTCGAGCAACCCTGTAGAATAGGTGAGGCCCCTGGAGAGGTGGCAGAGTGGTTGAATGCGGTAGTCTCGAAAACTACTTCAGGGTAAAACCTGACGGGGGTTCGAATCCCCCCCTCTCCGTCCAATCAAATATTAATCATCTGTTCGGGGCAAGTAGTCAGCATCCAGCAGGTTTTTAACATCCCAACAACACCGCACTGGGAAGACGCCTACAGCCAGCCCTGTCTCAATGGCGGCTTTCCTGCGAGCAAATTCATAACACCTCTCATAGATCTCAGGTAGGTATGACTTCAGGCTCGGCATATCTGCTAAAGCCTCATTCACTCTAAAGCGAGGTTCTAATATCGACGCTTCCCAGCTCCGAGACCTCTTCCCAGACTGGTATTGCCATTTCAGTAGATGCAGCATGATCACAATAAGATTACTCTTGAGCGCATCTCTATGCCGTCTTGCCAAGTCTTCTATTTCCTCTACCAGATTATCGAGGTCGATAGCATTGAAT
>JBAUJD010000683.1:0-2039 GCA_049683515.1 Thermosynechococcaceae cyanobacterium
GCGCCATATTGGGAGCAATCGCGCAGGACGATCAGTTTGAACGCTCTGGTCGCCTCTCTTTTTTGAACGCCAGCCAGCAGAAACTGCATAAGTCTTAAGCAAGGTGGTGATAGATCCAGTGACACCACACAGAAGCGTGATCGTCGTATTCCCCTGAAAATGACGCCATATCCTGTGTTGGTCGAACTATGAGTGCATCACATTATCAGTAATTTTTTACAGAATAACGGGAGCAGTTCACCATGTGGTTTAAAAAGCATCCACAGCACGATGATTCAAATCTGCAGTTTGATCGCAAAACAGAAGCCAAATTACGGCGCAAAAAGGCTGCAGGTCTTGCAGCCAGCCGTCCCCATGTGACCCATACCAACAATAAGGAAGCGCTATTAGACGGCTTCCCTGGTAATTTTCGCAAGGGGCTAAAGCATGGCCCCGACGGCTTTCTCGTCGATGATCGAGACTATCAATCTTTCCGTCAGGCGGTGCTCACGGGGCAGCCTGATTTGATGGCTATTGTGCCCACACCGAACGTATCCCCCAGACGAAAATGGGAAAGCCCTACGGCGGGTTTTGTCTTTGATCTCGAAGGCCCGGATGCCCAAGCCATCACAATGCCCCCAGCCCCGAAGCTGGGGAGTGATGAACTCAATGCCGAGCTGGCTGAAGTCTATGCAATGGCCGATCTGCGAGATATGGCATTTGCTGACTTTGGCGGGAGTGCAGCGGTCACCACCTGGATCAATCGACTCAATCAGTTCCCTGGGTTCGGAACGGCGTACACCCGTCGCCCCAATCCCACCTATACTGTTGAGCAAATTTTTGGTCCCGTCTCTGCTGGACGTTTGTTAGGCAGAGGCCGAGGCGAAGTGACCCTTCAAAATCTCTTCAGAGGCGTCACCACTGGGGACACCGATGGGCCTTTTCTGTCGCAGTTTCTCCTGCTGGGTAATCGCAGTCGAGGGGCCAATGCTAAGGGTGCGATCGCAACCCAAGAATGGCCGGAGACAGCGGGCAAAATCGCCTATGGTGCCCATACCATTGACCAACGGGTTCGGGTCGCCACCGATACAGACTTTATGACCACCTTCAGTGAGTGGCTAGCGGTGCAAAACGGGACCGGCGTCGCCCTAGACTATGAATTCGCCTACAATCCGGCAGGCTACATCGCTGCTGGCCCTGGCGATCCCAATGAAGCCAATGGCCCTGCCTATCGCTTTATTTCAACCCTGCGCGACATGGCAACCTATGTCCACTTCGATCAGCTTTATCAGGCCTATCTCAACGCCTGTATTCTCATGCTAGAGCGAGGAGTTGCTGTAGATCCGGGCATTGGCCGCTTTAATAATGGCCCCAACCAGCAGGGATTTGCCCAGTTTGGCGGTCCTCATATTCTGTCTCTAGTCACGGAGGTGGCAACCCGAGCGCTCAAAGCCGTCCGCTTCCAAAAGTTTAATATCCACAACCGCACCCGCCCTGAAGCGATTGGCGGTTTAATGGAGCAGCTTAGACTGGGCAATACCGACAGTCGCCTCACGCCGATTCAGCCCACCTGGAATGCGTTGCAGACTAACGGCGTTTTTCAAGATCCAAATAATCATCTTCTCCCGATGGCGTTCCCTGAAGGCTCTCCCATGCACCCGTCCTATGGGGCGGGTCATGCGACGGTGGCAGGCGCTTGCGTTACCATTCTGAAGGCGTTCTTTGACCACACGGCCCCACTAATGGCTCCGGGCATGGCATACGAAGCCGATCCCACCACGGGAGGTCGCACCTTGAGAAAAGTGGCGAGTAGCCCCGCCTTAACCGTTGAAGGTGAACTTAATAAGCTGGCCTCTAATATCTCCATTGGGCGCAATATGGCTGGAGTTCACTACTTCTCTGACTATCTTGATTCGCTGCGCCTGGGTGAGTTGATTGCCATCGGTATCTTAGAAGAGCAGGCGTTGATGTACAACACCCAGCAGTTCCCGTTTCAAATGACGATCCCGCTCTTTGATGGTGGCACCGTCGTCATTGGCACGATTGCATAATCGCTAACC
>JBAUJD010000684.1:0-1901 GCA_049683515.1 Thermosynechococcaceae cyanobacterium
GTACAAGGGCAAGCACACCCTAGTCGTCTACGATGACCTCTCTAAGCAGGCTCAGGCCTACCGTCAAATGTCGCTGCTGTTGCGTCGTCCACCCGGACGTGAAGCCTATCCTGGAGATGTTTTCTACCTCCACTCTCGCTTGTTAGAGCGAGCTGCAAAGCTCAGCCCCGAACTGGGTGAAGGCAGCATGACAGCGCTCCCCATTGTGGAAACACAGGCCGGTGACGTCTCTGCCTATATTCCAACTAACGTTATTTCCATTACCGACGGCCAGATTTTTCTATCCTCTGACCTCTTTAACTCCGGCCTTCGCCCTGCCATTAACGCCGGTATCTCCGTTTCTCGTGTGGGATCTGCCGCGCAGATTAAGGCCATGAAGCAGGTGGCCGGTAAGCTGAAGCTAGACTTGGCCCAGTTCGCTGAGCTAGAAGCCTTCTCTCAGTTTGCCTCCGACTTAGATAAAGCGACTCAAAATCAATTGGCTCGGGGACAGCGTCTACGAGAGCTGCTCAAGCAGTCCCAGTACTCTCCGATCCCGGTTGAAGAGCAGGTGGCGGTCATCTATGCCGGTACCAATGGTTACCTAGACGATATTGATGTTGATAAAGTGACTGCCTTTATCGTCGGCATGCGCGATTATCTTAAGAACAGTCAGCCCAAGTTTGGTGAACTCGTCCGCTCTGAGAAGAAGATGGGCGAAGAAGCAGAGGAACTCTTAAAGTCAGCCATTGCTGATTTCAAGAAAACCTTTGCAGCCACGGCCTAGGGGGAATAGATGGCAAATCTAAAAGCGATTCGCGATCGCATCGCCACGGTCAAAAACACCAAGAAAATCACTGAGGCCATGCGCCTTGTGGCTGCGGCAAAAGTCCGCCGTGCTCAACAACAGGTTCTCTCGACTCGTCCCTTTGCCGACCGTTTAGCTCAGGTTCTCTATGGCTTGCAGGCACGACTTCGATTTGAAGAAGCTGACCTGCCACTGCTCAGGCAGCGTGAAGTCAAGAAAGTTGCCCTACTGGTCGTCACCGGAGATCGAGGTCTTTGTGGAGCCTACAACTCCAACGTGATTCGCCGCGCTGAAGAGCGCTCTAAAGAACTTAAAGCCAGCGGTATTGAATACACCTTTGTGCTGGTGGGTCGCAAAGCCATTCAATACTTCCAACGACGGGAGCAGCCCATTGACGCCACCTATGGCGGTCTTGAGCAAATCCCCACGGCTGAGGAAGCCTCCAAGATTGGTGATGAGCTACTGTCTCTGTTTCTCTCAGACAGCGTGGATCGGGTTGAATTAATTTACACCCGCTTTCTGTCCCTGGTTAGTTCACGACCTGTGATTCAGACGCTACTGCCCTTAGATCCCCAAGGTTTAGAGGTTGCGGATGACGAGATCTTCCGGCTTACCACGCGAGGCGGACAATTTGAGGTGGAGCGAGAGCAGGTGACTCGCACCCCCCAGGCGATGGCGTCGGACATGATTTTTGAACAAAATCCTGTTCAGATCTTGGATGCGCTGCTGCCTCTGTATCTCAACAATCAGTTACTTCGTTCACTGCAGGAATCTGCAGCCAGCGAATTAGCAGCTCGAATGACTGCAATGAACAACGCCAGCGAGAACGCTAGCGAACTGATCGGGAGTTTGACCTTGACCTATAACAAGGCCCGACAGGCGGCGATCACTCAAGAGCTGCTTGAGGTTGTAGGCGGCGCAGAAGCGCTGAACTAGCCTTGAAACGTAACGTTGAAAACGTCTGATGGTGTGGGAATTACCCAGAACCGACGACAGAATCAATCTGACTCCAGAACTATGCGTCCCTATTGAGTGCCACCGCTCTTGATTTGGATAGAATAGTCTGGAGTTTCTCTTTTTTGGAATTTCCTGTATCAATTTAGTGTATTTGAGC
>JBAUJD010000685.1:0-3468 GCA_049683515.1 Thermosynechococcaceae cyanobacterium
GGGTGATGTAGCATGATGTCGAGACGTTATCGTTTTTCAAAATGCAACAGTCCCAACCTCAAGCTCAGCCACGCCTACAGGTCATTTTTGACATTGATGGTGTTGTTCGCGATGTCGCCGGATCGTACCGCCGAGCGCTGGCCGACACCGTGGAGAAATTTACTGAGGGTCAATATCGCCCTGCGATGGCTGATATTGATGCGCTTAAGTCAGAGGGTTGCTGGAACAATGACTGGAAAGCCTCTGAAGCGTTGGTGTATCGCTTTTATAAACAGCAGGGGCTAGAGCCGCCAACGCTGGATTATGACGCTCTGGTTGATTTTTTTCAGGGACGCTATCGGGGCAAAAATTTCTCGGGCTACATTCAAGAAGAGCCGCTGTTAATGACGGCTGAATATCTAGAAACGCTGACCCAAGCTGGAATCGACTGGGGCTTTTTTAGTGGCGCAACGCGGGGGTCGGCGCAATATGTTTTAGAGCGTCGTATGGGGCTTCAGGCTCCAGTGTTGGTTGCGATGGAGGATGCGCCAGGGAAACCGGATCCAGTGGGGTTGATGGCGACGGTCAATCTATTAAAAACTGGGCAGCATCGACCGCGGACGGTAGTCTATGTGGGCGATACGGTGGCAGATATTCAAACGGTAATCAATGCGCGATCGCAATACCCTGATATCTACTGGATCGGCGTCGGGGTGCTGCCGCCCCATGCCCAAGAGCAGCTAGAGTATGCAAAGAAGTTGGAGGATGTGGGTGCGATCGCAATTCTCAAAAACGTCGAAGAGCTGACTCCACAGCTCATAAATTCGTTGATCAGCAAGTGAGACTTTGATGGGTTCCTTATTTTTTACTTGGACCGGTATCGCATGATCTCATTGTGATCGGTCAGGGGCTGCTTAACTTAGTGTTCTTGTGGCAAACTGAAAGAAGCTCTCACCGGCTTTAGTGTATTGCTGAAGTCAAAAGTTAGAGGATTTTCATGGCAACTGTCTCAGAAATTAACCTTACTGATCTCAAGGATTTTATTAATCTTCGGTTTGAACAGCTTGATGACAAGTTTGAGCGGCTAGACGAGAAGATTGAGCGGCTCGATCTCAAGACTGAGAAGCTAGACCATAAAGTTGAATGCCTTGATGAGAAGATTGACAAACTTGCTATTGGGCAAGCTTGAATTGAAGAAAGACTCGTTGCCACTGAGCAACGTCTCTCTAATCTAGAAGGACGGGTGAGCGGCCAAACCAATATTTTTATTGGCCTAATGACTGTTTTAGTTACGGGCCTGCTCGGAATTCTCGGTAAGTTTGCATTTTTCCCCACGACTTAGAAAGAGCGGACAATGATTATTCGTGACGACATCTTGCCGCCCCGTATACATTCCCTAAGCCGCTTTCTACTTACCCTGCTGCTTCTCCATACCGCTCATAGACGGTCTGATAGAGTTGCGCCGATTGAGCGCGATCGAGTTTTCCATGGGGAAGCTTCAGGCTACGGGCCACCGCCATCAATTGCTGCTTGGTAATGTTCAGATCTTGGCAAACCTTGACCCAATCGACGGCGCTCTGCGTTGCTGGTTTTGCAGAGGCAGGCACCACTGGGGCAGCAGATGGCATTTGCGGTAGCTCAGGCGTAGGCGTCTGGTTCTGAGGCGTGGGGAACTGAGTCACGTTGTTTTTAGAGATGAGATCGCTCAGCTCAGGCTCTGCGCTCTGTTTCAAAATGGCCTCCGCTCGCTTCAGCAACTGGTGAATATCCTGGTCTCGCAAGGCTCCGGGCTTCACGGTGCGCCCACGATGAATCACGTTACAGAACACGGGCCGATGCTTGCTTTTGCTGTCATCACTGCCGGTATCGGGCTTAATGATCACTGGATAGGCTAAATCGCCCGGCTTCAGGGTGCCAATGGCGGCCAATAGCTCCCGCGCAAAGTAGGTTTCAAAGCCGGTGACGAGAACATACTCGCGATCGCCTTCAATAAACACGTGGAGCTTGGGATATTCTTTATCCACGAAGGCCACGTGCTTAATGTAGCCCTTGAGAATTTTGGATTTAATGGGTACAGGTTCATCATTCTCGAATCGATGCCAAAGAATATTTTTATCTCGCTCAATAATGATGTAGTCTCTCCCGTCACTGAAGCCCAAAGTAGGCTGCTGCCGAACGGCGGTTTGCAGCGTGCTGAGCTGCTGCTGGAGCGATCGCACCTCTTGGCTAAGGGATTGGAGTTGCGATCGTTGTTCAGTGAGTAGGATTTCGAGCTGAGGCGTTTGCTCAAGAGCGGTCGGGCGATTTTGAGTTTGCATGGTACGTCACCAATTCGTCAGTGAGGACAAAAGAAGCTTAAGGTACGTTTGTACTATAACTGATTATAGCTCGTTTTGCATGGTTTGTTGAGTTCAGCACCAGCAACGGCACCGATCACTACAGGATCTTCACTCTCAGAAAGCTTTCTTAAGTCGATGAGTCGCGGAAGTTATGGTCATCAGTCTCAGGCGAGATTTTGGGCTGAGGAGATGCGATCACATCCCGAAAAAAGTAAGTAATGAAACCCTGACAAAAGAGGTAAAGTGTTTTGATTTAAGAAGCTTTTGGATCGCTCCATCGCAAAACAGATACAATGCCAAAGCAGAGTCTTTTGAAGACCTTGTAAATTTTCTTTCTTTTTCTGGACAATAATCTATGTCAATTTACGTCGGCAATCTATCCTACGATGTGGCCGAAGAAGACTTGAGCACGACCTTTGCCGAATACGGCACGGTCAAAAAGGCTAACGTGATCATGGATCGTGAGACAAACCGACCTAGAGGGTTTGCTTTTGTTGAAATGAGTACCGATGCTGAAGAAGATGCGGCTATCACTGCCCTTGATGGGGCGGAATGGATGGGACGCGATCTTAAAGTGAATAAAGCGAAGCCCAGAGAAAATCGTAGCGGTGGCAATCGCGGCGGTGGTTCTAGCTGGTAATACTGTAGATATGCGCTCCTAGCACTATCGCAAATCAATAAAAAGTAAGGGATAGTCTGACGACTGTCCCTTTTTGATGAATACCTTTTGATGAATACCTATAGATGTTTTGCGCTAGGAAGGGAAGCGGGATCTCACTCAGAAAAAACTGGGCGATCGCAAATTAATCAGCCACGAGCGCTGCGGTTGTCGGTGCCAGATGGGCTTAGAGTTTTGAGTGGAGAAGATGCGATCACAGAAGGGAAACAGACTAACGTTTCTAATGACCCGCTTCAGATAGCCTTTGAGATCAGTATTGGGTGTTAGCTGGCTAGTACATACTCACTATCCATTACTAAATCATAATTTTTTGCAGACTCTAATGCAATGTCTGGAAGGTTATGCAGCATATCATTCCATGTCTCCTTTACTTCAATAGTCCGGACAGAATTATGCGGCGATGAGTCCGTAGGATCTAATGGCCTCGTAATTGGGGTGAGATTTAATCAAAGTCGGGTCCAACTCAAACAT
>JBAUJD010000686.1:0-4498 GCA_049683515.1 Thermosynechococcaceae cyanobacterium
CCCTATTGATGCTGGGGTATGTCACCCGAACGTCACAGTACTATGCCCGCAGCCTGCTGTTGACTTGGTCTACCTGTACGCCAGTTGTTCTATTTTGTATTCACCTGGGGATTTGGCAATTACTGCAGCACCTTCGCAAGTCGGGACATAATTCTCGAGCTGCGGTCATTGTGGGTATCAACGCCATTAGCCAAAAGTTGATGGGAGAAATTACCCATTCTCCAGAGTTGGGTATCCGGCTGCAGGGGCTATTTGATGACGAAGAGCCGATTGGGCAGACGAATAAGTCGCCTCTGTTTCGGGGTAACCTGTCTCAGGTGCCTGAGTATGTCCGGCAGCATCAGACGGATGTGGTGTACATTACCTGCTCAACCGATCAGAGTGAAAAGGTAACCACGCTCCTGCAGGCGCTGTTGGACACCACTGCCTGTGTCTACTTTGTGCCCGATGTGCTTACGTTTCATCTGACTCATGGCCGTTCCTATGAAATTAATGGCATTCCCCTAGTTGCGATCTGGGAAGTGCCGTTTACCGATGTTCAGTACCTGCTCAAGCGAGTGATTGATGTGGGAGTCTCCGTTTTGGCACTGCTGTTGCTGTTCCCGGTTATGGTGGGCATTGCCATCGCAGTGAAGGCCTCATCTCCTGGCCCCATCTTGTTCCGGCAGCGTCGCTATGGACTGCATGGTCAAGAGATTCTGGTGTATAAATTCCGCTCCATGGTGGTGCAAGAAAATGGGGCGGTGGTGAAGCAGGCTAAACGAGGTGATCTACGGGTGACGATGGTGGGCGCTTTTTTACGGAAGACCTCTCTGGATGAACTTCCGCAGTTTATCAATGTATTGCAGGGCCGCATGAGCATTGTGGGGCCAAGACCCCACGCTGTGGCCCACAACGAAATGTATCGGAAGCTCATTGATGGCTATATGTTGCGGCACAAGGTTAAACCCGGTATTACCGGATGGGCGCAGGTCAATGGGTGTCGTGGCGAAACAGAAACCCTTGAAAAGATGCAAAAACGCATTGATTATGATCTGGACTATCTAAAAAACTGGTCGCTGCGGTTAGATTTTCAAATTATCCTGCAGACGTGTTTTGTGTTTCTGCGGGACCAAAATGCCTATTAACGATGGGCTACCCCAAAATACGGTGCGGTCGTAACGTCGGAAACATGGATGGGGAATTCGGCGTCTCTGTCTAGAGAACCAACGCGATCCCATACTTCGATCTAGGATTGAAGGGTGATGCGCCCAAGAGTTCCCCGTTGTTGATTGCCGAAAACTATGCTGAATGTACCGTTTTCTCAAGCTGTGAACCCTAAAAGCCGTTTGCAGAATTCGAGATCGATGCGTCTATGGGGTGCGATCGCAGCTCTGGCCGTTAGTTTACCTGCCATGCCTGCTCAGGCACTGCCCTGGGGAGACATTCTCCGTCAGGGCGTCCAAGTACTGCAGTTCTCAAACTTGTCACCTCAAAATGAAGTAGCGTTGGGAAATCAACTCCATGCCAACCTATTGCAACAGGGGATGAAACCCTACCCAAACTCAACGGTCAACGCCTATGTCAATCGCGTCGGTCAGCGGCTGATTGCTCGTAGTGGTGGCGAACGAGATTACCCCTATATTTTTCAGGTGGTTCAGGATTCAGCGGTAAACGCCTTTGCCACGATGGGGGGACGGGTTTATGTGACGACAGGGCTGCTCAAGGCCGCTGATAATGAAGCAGAGCTTGCCAGTGTTTTAGGGCACGAGATTGGTCATATTAAAGATCGACACCTGGTCAAGCAAATTCGCCAGCGGGCGTTGACCAGTGGCATTATTAGCTCAGCGGGTTTAAGCCGTAATCAAGCCGCCAATATTGGCACTGAGTTATTGGTGAATCGTCCCAAGGGCCGTGGGGACGAGTATGAGGCTGACCAGATTGGCTTAGAAATTTTGCGACGGGCTGACTACTCGACCGCTGCTGCGCCTGCTTTTATGAAAAAACTGCTGCGGTCTGGTGGGGGGACTCCTACGTTTTTGAGTACTCACCCCGCAGTTCCCGATCGCCTCAAAGCGCTGGAGAGAGCGATTCAAAGTGGGCCTGAGAATGAATGCGATCGCAACCCTCGTCAGCAAAGCTGTGGACTTGATAACCAAGCCTATCAGAACGCCATTCGACAACGACTTTAATGAATTATAAAATTCAGTACGTTCTGCCGCCTTAAATGACGGCAGACAATAACGCCTCAGAGTGGGTAAAGTCCTTGTGAAGACGAAGTTCATTACCCGCTCCGTTCCAGTAGACATCATCAAAAATATGATAGAGAAGGTGAAGCCCACGGCCACAGGTTTCTTGGGTCTCTGGAAAAAATTGCTCAACAGATGAGTCACAACATTGGGGGAGAGGAGAAAATCCGCACCCCTGATCAATAATCACCCACCAACACTCATCGTGGTTCTGAGTAAACTGAACCATAACCATCTTACGCGGATCGAGACAGTTACCATGCTTGGCCGCATTCACCAGCGCCTCTTGCAAACCCAAACGCAGGTCGGCCTTAAAGGATGCGGGAACGTTCGCTAAGAGGCGATCAAGAACAGGCTGTAGATAGAGTGTTGAGGCAAAGCTAACCGTTTGCCACTGTTGAGAACACTTTGGGGAAAGTGAGAGAGCAATCACACCATCAATCTCACAAAACGTTGAGAACCTGTAAAAAAACAGAGATTTTTGATAACGACTGATTTAAGTAGACTCGGTTTCTAAAAAGCTTGAAAACTGAACCTTAATGAAGGAGTATTAATCGTCTAACTATAGCAAATTTATCCTAGATTTACAAGATCATTGCCCACGCTTTGCAGGATGTCTATGCAGATAACATGGGGATCCAAGATACCCATGGATAGATCAATGGGGGCTGGGACCATCTCGCCCCGTGAGTCAAGTACCTGTACTAAAATAAGATAGGCAAGGCCCAACAAGAGCGACACGATGCCTGTGAGGATGGCAACCCATTTAGAGCGATCGAAAGACATTGAAACAGCCTCTTTGAATATTTATTTGAATATTTAGAATAGGGACGCCTATGGAGCGGATTGCTCTTTCGTAAGCGACTGACGGACTGGATGCCGCAGATGATGGCTGGACAGTGGGCTTCGTTTAGCGGCATAGAGCTGCTGCTCTAAGCTTTGAGTGGATGAGACCAGCTTGCTCAAGCCATTGATAAGCTTGATGAGATTCTCGCGAAATTCGGCGTTGCCGGTCAATTGCTCTAGGTCAGTGGTGATTTTTTGCGTGTTTTGGAAGGTGACTCTTGCGGAGTCAAGGGTTTGAGCAATCCCCAGCAAGGTGGTGGGGTTGTTAAGAGTGGTCGTGAGCGTATTCAGGGTCTCTGAGGCCTGTGCGCCGTTAGCGGCTAATGTTTCTAGGTTCTCAATCAGCTTGCCCTTCTGGACTCGCCCAATGATGGGTTCTAAGTCGTTAACCACTACTTTTAAGTCTTGACTGGCGACTTGAAGGTTATCTAGGGTGGCGATCAGCGTACCTCGATTGGCCTGGACAAGGCTGGTGACTTCATTGGCGGTATTGCTGAGCCGGTCGGCGGTGGTGCTGAATTTGGGGCCTAACACGCCCACCTGCTCTGCGGCATCCCCCACTTGAGTAGCGGTTTGGGTGAGGGCGGTGGTAATGCCATCAACCTTCTGAAGCTGTTGGCGAGACTCTTGACTAAGCTGGTTGAGGCCAGTGGCTGCGCCTGAAACGTCTTGCAGGGTGACGTTGGCCCGCCGACTGAGCTGAGTCACGCTACGGGCCGCAGTGGAGAGGTTTGCCAGCGTTTGTCGTAGATCCGTTTCTCCGAGCTGCGTGGCAATGTTGGTGGTGGATCGGATCAGTTGGTCAAAGTTAGCCCCGACTTCGCCCCCTAGTCGATCGCCGTTGCAGAGAATGAGGGTGCGATCGCAATTGGGTTCAAAGGGCGAAAGATTGCTAGTGATGTCTACTCGCTGCGCTCCGGGCTGAGGCCGAAAATCTAGGCCCACTTGACCAATAAATCCTGATTGACTCGCTTCTGCCCGACTATCCCGTGGGATCAACAACGTCGCAGGCTGAATATCCACCGTCACTAAAGCACCATTGGCTTGGGCTTCAAGGGACGTTACCTCACCTACCTTGACCCCTCGAAACCGGACCGGACTCCCCACATTAAGACCCAGAGTATCAGGGAGTTCAACGGCTAAGCTGTAGGATTTGACTCCAAATTTTGCGCCTCGAATCCAGACAAATGCACCCGCAAATAAGCCTAGGCCCGTCAGAATCAGTAGGCCCACAGACCCCTCTCGGACGACTCGCGATCGCATATCACTGACCTCATCACCAGAACGTCACACTTAGCGGCTCCAGATCTAGTCTAGAACAGACTAGATCTGCTGACCGACAATTTCCATGGGGCCCTGAACGTTACCGCTCCAAAATTGCTTTACATAGGGATTTTCTGTATGGTCCAGCTCTTCAGTAGTTC
>JBAUJD010000687.1:0-15447 GCA_049683515.1 Thermosynechococcaceae cyanobacterium
GGGTAATTCAGAGGGAGGGGGGGTGGCATCTGGTGCTCCATCTAACGTGGACGCTACTTTACAGATGCCAAAAAAATGGGGATTTCGTCTCAGGCGCTCTGCGAGTGCTGGTGTATCTGATTTTGACGAAAAATCACGATAGATATCTAACCCAATCGCTCGGGGCTGGTAGGGTTCAAAGATCTCTAACACTTGATTTAGGGCTTGATCCGAGAGCGACCACCGCATCGACATGTTCTGCTGATTTTGATATTGAATGTCGGCTTCATCAATGGTCACGAGTAGGAGCCTAGAGTCTGGCATATCGGCAGGGCGCAGACTCATTAAATGGTCGAAAGCTTTTAATTCTAGAGGCTGTAAAACACCTAAATAACGCACGCCGAAGATTAAAGATGCAATCGCAACGCCTATCCCCGCAACCCCCAGTAAAGGATTAACCTTTCCCGTCTCTTTAGCAGGTACAGCGCTAACAACTTCAGCAGAGGTCTCAGTGGAGAGGAGCGGACTGACCTGCTTTAATGTGGTATTTTCTGTGACGTCAGGGGGCGGAGTGCTCCCCTGCTCCGGTGGCGAATTAACGGCCTCCGACATCCAGGCCAGACGCAGCATTAGCACCTGCGCGTTGTATAAACGCTCTTCAGGGACAGGCGCAATCAGTTCATCAATCAGATGGGCAAAGTGGTCTGAGATCTGCGGTGCCGCCTCGCGCCATTCCAAACGACGTTCTTTATCCTTCGGAAATTCATCCGGGTTAATCCCAGTCAACAGATGGACGAAGGTGCGGCCCAGGGCAAAAAAATCAGAAGAGTAATTGGCCTGCCCTTCAATTTGTTCGGGGGCGGTATACCCAGGGGTATAAATACGCGTAATATCTTCTTCTTCGAGTTTTTTGAGATAGGTTGTGGTCACCTTGCGAGCAGCCCCAAAGTCAATCAGTGAGATACCTCCATTGGGACTCACCATAATATTAGAAGGCTTGATATCACGGTGAATTAAGTGCTGTTGATGAATGCCCTCTAAAGTCGGCACCAATAGCTGCAACCATTCAATCGCCTGTGATTCTGATAGCCCTTCGTTCTCGACCATCCACTGCTGCAGATTTTGACCCGGAATTTTTTCAAGCACGAGACACAGCAGATCCTTGGGACCCTGTTCTGGGGTGAAGTGAAAATAGTTGTCCACCCGCGAGACAGATAAGTGCTTCAGCTCTTTTAGGATTTGAGCCTCTTGCTCAAACAGAGTTACCAAGCGACGACGTTGATTGACTAGGACTTTAATAACCTTTGGTACGCCCAGGTTGTCAACCTCAAACACCTCTGTAACATGCTGCGTGTCTAATCCCCGCAGCGGACGGATGATGCGGTAGCGCTCGTTGATAACCAAGCTGGTCCCGCAAGTTTGGCAATAGTTGTCCTGCTCTGCGTTTTGGCGTTGGGCACAATCTGGATTGATACAAAAGCTCATCTGTTCTTCTCAGCAGGATGGTGCAATTGTCGCATCAACTAAGCTCATCTGATATCTGGCTCTGCAGACCCCTTTCAACTGAGCGACGAAGATGAGTTCGCGCCTCGAAGGTAAGGGTGGCACCCAGCAGAATCTGAAGATTATTCCTGGCATATCCCACCGCTAAAGAGGGTTTGTCCTCTAAAAACGCGAGGATGGTCACAATTTGCGTCTCCATCACCGATTCATCTCGAAATAAACGATAGAGCTTATCCTGGATGGGCTTCTGTATGAGTCGCTGCTGTTGTTCAGCCTGGATGGGGTCATCTTCAAAACCAATCACGTGACTGCGCAACAGCTCTAAGGTTTCAATCTTCACAGATTGGCTCACAGACTTGATCTCAGCATAAATCTGCTCGGTCAAGCGCCCCAGAACATAGTGAACCACCACAGGTTGCTCAATGGAAAAAAGAATCTCTCCGGCATCTGTACTGCGATCGATTAACTCTCGTCTCAGCAAGGAACCCAGGGCTTCAAATAACTCTCCTGTTGAAATAGGAGAGAGCAGATCGGCCTGCAGTTTTTCTAAAGAGATCGGCTGGCATTCGATGGCTAACCAGTACAGTAGCTCCTGCTCTAGGGCTGATAGGCGCTCAAACTGCTCATCAAGAATATCGTTGAGGTCGCCAAATACCATGGTTTGCTGCCCCAAAAAGGCAGAGACATCACCCCCAAAGAGGTTTTTGATCATCGTTGCCACAATTTTGAGCGCTAGTGGATTGCCCCGATACAGACGAATCAGGTCATCCCATTTCTCGGGGTGCAGCAGATTCCGTTCTTTGAGGAGCGCTTCGGCATCGGACTTTAAGCCTTTGAGGCGAAGCGATCGCACCGGCAACGTCTCCCCTTCCCATCGATCAAATTCACTGGGCTTCTCCTGGTTGACAAACAGAACTGCACTCCGATGCCGAACTTGCCCAATCCGCTGGAGCAGTTGACCATAGTCTTCATACCCGTCGCGGTACTGTCCGGCTAAATGCCCCTCCAGCAAGATCGAGCTGCCGGCATCGAGAATAATTAAGCAGCGCTGCTGACGCAAAGCCGCCATCAGACGAGACAGTTGACTATCGAAGCTTTGTCCCGGTGTCACTGGCTTTTGCGTGATCGATTCCAGCAGATCGTCTACAAAATTACTCACGGCAGGAGACTGATGCAAACTCCGCCAAATCACAACATCGAACTGCTCCTGAAGCAGATGCCCGCACCGTACCGATAAAGCTGTCTTCCCAATCCCAGCGCCCCCCGTCAACGCAACAAGGCGACATTGATCAGCGACTAGCCACTGCTTGAGGGTCGCCAATTCTTGCTCCCGACCGTGGAACACAGAAATTTCTGGTGCGTTCCCCCATAGAGACTGCGTGCGATCTGACGGCTCTAGGCTGATATCAAAGCCATCATTGGCATTCACTGGGTCCGGAGCAACGGCAACGGGTGGCTCTTCCATTCCGGCATAATGCCGCTCTAGCAAAACCCTCACATTCGTCTTACTGATTTTTTGGCTATAGACCTGAGACAACAGCTTCCACAGCCTGGGACCGGTGACCTGCTTGATATAGGCCAGACTGTACTCACACTCTTCAGCCATCTGCTCATAGGTCTTAGCCTGCCAAGCCCCTTGCAGAACGATGCGTTCAACGGGCTTTAAAGAACGCCCGACATGGGCCAACACGGATTGATTGACATTATCCGTAACCGCCTCAAAATTCATGTTTCACTTGGCTCCACCCCTATAGTTCGTACTTCTCTATACGCTTGTTGTTAACAATAGTATGTTAATCTCCTTGACACGTCAATAGTTCATATTGTATTAACTTAGTTATGCTTTTTCTGATTTAAGAAGCAACGGGCTAACCTCATGCTTAATAGGCGTTAGACCAGTATTCCAAGTCGAAGTAAGGATCTTAAAGATAATGAAATCAAGCACTAACTCCGCGATCGGCGACATAAGACTAAGGCCAGAAGTTAATGGATTGGGAGTTGTTTCGCCGTTTGGGAACCTAAGTGAAGAGATATTCATCTTTGCTTTTTAGTGAACAATGACATAGGTTAATACCCAGGGTTAATATTCCTGCAACAAATCCTTTACTCTATCAGCCCACTGAGCGGTAGATATCCAGATACAGAGAGGGTCAGTCATCCACACTTTGGCCCCATGAGATCCCTAATCTGCAAACCGGAGGAAAGAACGGTGAGTCAATTAAATCATCTCAATACCCGCCTTAAGCTCATAAAAAATTCTCAGCCCCTCACGCTAAAGAGTCGTCAAACAAGCGATCGCGCCAGCAAGATTAAGCGTTTCTTGCAGCTCCAGATTGACCAGCTCGTGAGTCAATCCCAGGTGAAGTGGGCGAGAGTCGTCTGTGACGATCCGTCGTCGCCGACTCACCGACTCGTGGCCCATGCCTGTCAGGCTCCCTTCCAGCTCTCTCGGGCGACCCATGCCACCGTGCGAACTGAAGCATGGTTAACCGAAGCCCCCTCTGAAGGATTGCATCCTATTGTTGGGCTGACCCCTGGCTTCTACTATTGCCCTTTGGTTGAGGGACAGAAACAGCAGTATTTACTACTCTTTCTCGAAGGCTCCCCCTCCCACGTTCTGCGGCAGTGGATTAAGCGTACCGCTGAAGTCATAGAGGAATCTTTGGAGAGCCACCAGCAATTCACTCAGCAGTCGCGCAAGATTGAATTGCTAGAGGAGGTCGTACAGCGAGTGGGCCATCAACTCCGGCATCCGTTGAGCCTTATTACCCTCTATGCCAATAATCTGGCGGCGGTCTTGCCCCAAGGGCCAGAGCAGGAGCAGGTTACCGTCATTAACCAAACCGCGCAGAATCTCAACCAAATGCTCACAGAGATTATGCACTGTGCTAAAAATGACCAGCTTCAACTGATGTCCCAAGATCTGCGAATGCTGATGCAGGACACGCTGGCGGATTTTCAGGGCTGGATTCAAGAAAAAGGAATCCAGGTCCGGATGCCGAAGCGCACGGTTAAGCTGCCCCTCGATCCGCTCCAGATGAAGCAAGTCTTCAATAATTTAATCAGTAATGCCATTCACTTCAGTCCTGAGAACAGTGAGCTATCCATTCACTGGGAAATGGCTCAGGGCGATGTGAAACTTAGCATTACCGACGAGGGTCCAGGACTGCCACAAGCGGATCTAGACAGCCTCTTTAAGCCGTTTTTCACCCGTCGAGAAGGAGGGACTGGCCTGGGACTGGCTATTGCCTACAAGGTTGTTCGTGCCCACGGGGGCACGCTATGGGCCAAAAATGTCGCCGGTCGTGGCGCAGAATTTTCCATGAGCTTGCCCCGCCTAGCAAACCTATCTGAGGATCTCGCATGTTAAATCAAGCTGAAAAAACCAAGACTCTTACTGCTGTCTTAGTCGATGACGACCATCAGTTTCGAGCCGGCATTCGCTCACTTCTGAATTTCTATACCATTCAAGACCACTCCATTACGGTGGTGGGAGAAGCTAATCGCCCCGATCTGGCCCTCTCTCTAGCAGCAGAGAAGCAGCCTGACTTCATTCTGATTGATATGGAACTCATTGGCGGCGATGGTCTCTCGTTGCTCCAGCAGTTACAGGACAGTGATTCATCCAGTAAGACCCTGGTCTTATCCGGGCATGAAGAAGATAGCTGGATCTATCAAGCCATGCAGACCGGCGCAGACGGCTATGTGTTCAAGAGTCAGGTCACCCAGCAGCTTCAAGATGCGATTAACGCCATCATGGATGATCAAATCTATCTGCCCCCTGAAGTTGCCACGGGTTTCTTCCGTCGCTTTCAGACCACCCAGGCTTCTTTACCGAGTCAGATCGGTCAACCCTGTGACTTATCTGAGCGAGAAAATGAGGTCTTATATTGGCTGGTTCAGGGCGCTTCTAACGTCACTATTGCCAAGGAACTTTATATTTCTGTCGCCACAGTCAAGGCCCATCTCACCAATATCTTTCTGAAGCTGCAGGTGACGAGCCGGACCCAGGCGATTGTGGCTGCGATCAAGATGAATCTGGTCCAGTCGTAGCATACCGAGAGGATTCTATGTCGATTGTTAATACACTCACGCAATCCTACCGCTGTAGCCAAAATGCACCGTTGGGTTGTCAAAAACCAAGGGAAACGATTGAGGAGATCCCTGGAGCCAAGTTCTGCCTAGAATGCGGTTTCCCAACGCCGCTGCCTGCTCAGTCTGAACTGCGGGGCCGGTTCGGAACCTATCGCATTTCTGATCTGCTCAGATCGCAAGGGCTAGGACGACTCTACAGTGCAACTCAGATCAGCAATGGTCAATCTGTGGTGGTGAAGGAGTTCTTACTGCCTGATCGCTGTTTTAATGCGACTGAGGCTGCTCAGCGGCGGGCGGTAGTGCGCCAGATGCCCTTAAATACTCCGAAAAGTCGGGAGTTTCGGGTGATCGCCCCAGTTGAGGCTATTGCAGATTCGAGTTGTGATCGCATCCACCTCATCTTCGCTAGCAACATCGCAGCCACCCCCACGCTCAAGCAGGTGCTTCAAGACTCAGGAGCCTTCCCTGCCCATAAGGTTCGCCAAGTGCTGCAGCAGGTTTTGCAGACCCTACACTTTATCCATAGTCAGCCTGCCGGAACAGAACAGGCAGACATGGCCCACGGCAACTTGAGCCTCAACAGCCTCTTGATCAGTGATGACGCCTACGTCTATACCTGTGACCTTGCTGCCTGGGAACAGCTTTTCACAACGGTTCCGCCTCAGATCTCATCACCCGCCCAAGACTTAAATGATCTTGGGTTGATTGGCTTCTCGCTGTGGTCCGGTCAGGCCGTGGAGCCTGACGCCTTGACCGATCTAAGGGAGGCTCCACATTGGCCCCAGGATGATCCGCCCCTCAACGATTTTCTCCATCGCTTACTGGTCTTGGATGCGCCCTTTGAGAGTGCCGCAGCCGCAAGGCAGGTCTTACTCAAGCTCCCTCAGCCTGATTTTGCCCGCATTGCACAGGCAAATCGAGCGCCAGAGGAAAAGGCTAAGAAAAAGCGATCGCGAAAATATTGGCTGCTAAGTTTACTTGCCCTGCCCGTTTTGGGAGGACTGCTGTGGTTGATCTGGCCCCGCTCTAGCTCCCATGCTGAGTCCAATCAGTTTAAGCGTCTGTTGCCTTCCTTTGCCGATGTTAATGGTGTTCAGCCCGGTCAAAACCCTTATACGGGGGAAGCATTAGGCACCTGGAGTACGGTGTTGGGGAAAAAGCCGGTGAGCGATCGCAACATTCGCACCTTACTCACCCAGCCCAAACCCGACATTAAAGCAACCTTTGAGTATCGGGGGTATCGCCCGGAGCGGTCGCCGCTGACTGAGGTTTTAGAGGCGAATGGAAAGGCTGAATTTGCGATCGCAAGCTTATCCACCCCGCTTCCCGATGGTCTCATTCAGGAAACCGTTGCCTACGATGGTCTTTTAGTTTATGTCCCTGCTTACAAGAGTCAAAACCTACCACGTCTTTTGAAGGGCCAACTCAGCCTTGAGCAACTCCAGCAGATTTTCACCGGGCAGATCACGAACTGGCAACAGCTTGATTCCGGGTTACCGAACTTGCCCATCAAGCCCTACCGACCTACTGAACCGGAAGCCCTCCGTCTATTTGAGCAAAAAGTCCTAGGGAACGATTCTCAATTGATTGCCCAATTTAGAAATGTTGAGCAACGGGCCACCTTTAATACCCTGCGCTCCATTGCCGCCGGGGAACAACAAAATACCGAAGCAGGCTCCATTAGCTTTGGCCTGTTGACCCAAACCTGGGACCAATGCAAGGTTTATCCTTTAGCCCTCAGTCAGAAGGATAAAGCGCCAGTGCAGCCCTTGCTGCGGCAAACCACCCAGGGAACATTAAAGTCCATCTCACCGGCAGATAATCTTTGCCTAGAAAAAAAGCCCTTGCCCAATCTATCGGCCTTTCAATCGGCCCAATATCCCCTCAGTATGCCCCTGATCGTGGCCTACCCCCGCGATAACAACCTATCGGGACACAGCTCTGGTCCACTCTTTGCCACATTTCTCAAAACACAAGACGGCCAGTATCTGCTACGGCAGGCGGGTTTAGTCCCCTTGCAGCCCACACCCGAAGTGCATCAACTCTCGCAGTCCATTGTCAACCATTAGAGAGAGAAATCATCATGGGAAACCATCGCTGTCCCGAGCCAAGCTGCTCATTTTTTAACCAAGTCTTACCCCACAACGCCAAGGTCTGCCCCATGTGTGGAACCCCTCTCGGACAAACCGTCCAAGCGCCAGCAGAAGCAGGGCGTCACTATTCTCATGCCTTTTCCCAACCGACTCAGACCTCTAGCGTGCAGCATGACCAGCCGCGCCCGCAACTGCAGCTCCAGCATCCCAGTGGGCCTAACTTTGTGTTGATCAGAGACTCTGGCGTGATTGGCCGTCAGAACCTCGCCGATGGGACTCGACCTGAAATTGACCTCACAGGTCTTCCCCATGCCGGAGTGATCTCTCGCACCCATGCCCATCTCTTTTGGGACGAAGATAGAAGCACCTATATGGTTGTGGATGATAGTCGCAACGGTAGCTACCTCAATGGTGAACTCCTGCCACGGGGAGCGCCGCATCCGATTCACCAAGGCGATGAACTGCAGTTAGGGCAAGATCGACTGATTTGTCTGCGCGTTGAGCTGAAGCAGCCTGCAAATCAAATGGCTTAGCATCTGCGATGATGTCGCAAAAATCATCATCAATACAAGAATTTCATGTTTAGTTGAGAGATTATTCTGCCACAAGGATTAAAAGTTAATATGCGCGAAAACTTAAGTAGAAAGCAGCCCAATAGGTATCACAACTCATCTCGAGCTAATAGTCCTTCAGAACCGAGTCCGCCAGAAACAGAAACTCTACCCTCAAGGAGAGGAACTCAAAATTTGTTAGAAGGTTGCAGGTTGTTTCCTAATCGAATGGAAAAAAATTTTCGTGAAGAAGCTGTGGAGGCGAACACAATGGCCTCTGCCACTGAGTATGACAATGGTCCTGGCCCCTATGTACAAAGTACTGAGGGGTTTGACCGTTTTATCGCTCGACAGCCATTAAATCAGAAGTTTAAATGGACTTATGACAAGAAAAATGGGCTAGTCGTGCTTGTTCCACATCTGAAGCATTCTGTTGCTGCCGGGGGTGCAGAGGTAATCACCGCAGGGCATGCACAGCGCACCGGAGAAGGCCAAATATTGATCGATAATGATACAGGACACTATCACACAACTTTTGAAAGTCTAGATCTATCCTTTCCTTCGTGGCGGAAAGCAGGTTACACAGTTCAGAAAAAAGAGCGCGTTGATTTTGCAGCAGCTTTAAACACCTTAGGAGGGCAACCAAAGCAATGCACGATCATGTGAGTGTGATCTGTTTTCCGATTACCTTGCCGAGAATGAGTTCTATTTCTTTGATGTTGCGGATTGGTAGGCATATTGTGTCTCCTTTGGCGCAGTGATTGCGACATTAGCCTAAATTGCGTTCCGCTAGCGATCGCTAAACCGAACCAATGTAAGTCATAAGCGGCTGATGGCGCGTTTCCGCCGCTTGGCGAGCAATTCTCACCGCAGACTGATAGTGGGACACAGTACAAATCAGTTCAGCATCAATCGGTTTTTCTTGATCGGTTCGCAACTCGATGCCCTGCTGGGTTTGATAAATTGCAAAAGGCTTAGCTGTAGGGATAGCCATATTGCCTAAGTTAGATACATCAATCTGGACTCTACAGCTTTCCTTGGAGAGTACCTTGCTACCTTCGGATAGATCTGGTGTGCTATCTCGCCAAACGAACCCTGATTCCATAATCTGTTCGATCGCATTCCTTGAGTACCTAGACCTTCGGCTGATAGAGGTTTACTGATTGCCAGATAGTCTGATTCTCATACCCGAATTTTGAGGGCAAAGCGTATGGCATACCTCACCCATGAGCAGCCACAGGAATATTTAGGGACCGGCTTAGCGTTTCCTTTGCAGGCGAATGTGCAGGGCGGACTCCAGCTTAGTTCTGAGGCTCAGAAAGTCAAAGAGTCCATTTGGCTCATTTTACGGACGGACTTGGGAGAGCGTGTCTACCGTCCTAACTTTGGCTGTCGGCTCTCGGAGCTGGCGTTTGCCCCCATGAATACTGACACGATGCTGCGAATCCGCATCTATGTGCAAGAGGCATTAGAAGCCTGGGAACCTCGCATTCGCCTCGATGAGGTGCGGACCGATCCTGATTCAATCAGGGGACGCATCAATATCATCATCAACTACCGTCTCAAATCCCATCCAGACCCCTACAGTTTTGTCTACCCGTTCTATTTACAGTCAGAGGTGGAAGAAG
Source organism: Thermosynechococcaceae cyanobacterium (assembly GCA_049683515.1). Taxonomy (GTDB): domain Bacteria; phylum Cyanobacteriota; class Cyanobacteriia; order Thermosynechococcales; family Thermosynechococcaceae; genus RCC1774. The sequence continues at coordinate 9,850 of JBAUJD010000687.1, forward strand.
ACTAATGGATTTTGATTTTCTCCCTAAACTTCCCAGTTCTAAACTCGATGACCGCAACTTTGACGATTTAGTCGAAGAATGCCTGCTCCGCATTCCCCGCTATTGCCCGGAGTGGACCGACCATAATCTCAGCGATCCGGGCATTACGCTAGTGGAGCTATTCTCTTGGCTCACCGATCAAATGCTGATGCGGTTTAACCAGGTGCCCCGCAAAAACTATGTGGCGTTCTTAGAGCTATTGGGCATTCGACTGCAGCCCCCGGCTCCTGCTCAGGCTCGGCTGACCTTCTATCTGAGCACGAACCTGCTCGAAGACTACTCGATTCCGTTGGGAACAGAGGTGGCGACAGAACGGACCGAAACCCAGGAAGCTATTATCTTTAGCACCGATCAAGACTTGGTGATTGGTCAACCTAAAATCAAGTATATTTTGTCTGCGAATGGGTCTCAAGCCTATGCCGACCATACGAGTGAGTGGCAATTGAATCAGGATGCGTTGGTGGCGGGTCATGAGTTCATGGTGTTTCCGCAACAGCCTCAGCCCGGTCATCACTTTTGTCTGGTCTTTGAACCCGATGCACCGCTGGAAGGAAATGTGCTGGCGATTCATTTCACGGGCACCCAAGGGACGCCGACGGGCATCGATCCGAATCATCCGCCGCGCCGTTGGGAAGCTTGGGATGGCGAGACTTGGGTGAATGTGCTGTTGCAAGAAGCCGATGATACGACCAATGGGTTTAGCTTCAATGAGCATAAAGTTGACGGCAATCAAACTGAGCCGAGCGGAGATGTAATGCTCCATTTGCCAGAATGCTGGGCGGTGGAACGTTTCGCAACTTTTCGAGGCCGGTGGCTGCGCTGCATTTTAACAGAGCCAACCCATGACCAGCCCGGATATTCCAATCCGCCTCGTATCCGTACCATTGGTTTAAGAGCGATTGGTGGCTCGGTGCAGGCCAGCCAGAGTGTACGAGTACAAGATGAACTCCTGGGCATTAGTAACGGAAAACCGGGACAAAGTTTTGATGTGCAGACGGCTCCAGTTTTAGAGCGTCGAGAGGGAGAGCATTTGTGGGTGACGCCGCCAGGACAGCCACCCGAAGTTTGGGAAGAGGTGGAAGACTTTGCAGACTCTGGTCCCCATGATCGCCATTATGTGATTAATTCACTGGAGGGCACCCTGCAGTTGGGGCCACTGATTCGCGAACCCCAGTCCCTAAAACGCCAAACTCAAACTCGCGCTTACCTGCAGCAGGTGCTTCCGGCAGAGCGATCGCCCGGTCAAGCGTTAGAGGCTCAAATGATGGAGCATCAGTACGGCGCGATTCCACCGCGAGGCGCGGAGCTGATGTTCTCCTATCGGACGGGGGGCGGCAAGCAGGGGAATGTGCAGGCGCGGACGCTGAACTTTTTGAAGTCTACCCTTCCCTATGTGGCTCGGGTTACCAACCATGAGGCGGCGGTGAATGGGGCCGATGCTGAATCCCTTAATCAGGCGGTGTTGCGTGCCCCGCATTTATTGCGATCGCACGACAGAGCGGTAACGGCTGCAGATTTTGAAGCCTTGACGTTGAAGGGGAGTGGCGGTGCGATCGCAAGATCTCAATGTCTCCCCACCTCAGCCAACCAATCCGCCGGAACCGTCAGTGTCTGTGTGGTTCCCCAAGCCAATACCGATCTCATTGAACGGGGACAGGGTATTGCGCCAGAGCATTTCAACCTCAACCCCGCACTGCGAGAGCAGGTCATGCACTACTTAGATGAGAGACGGTTGCTCGGCGTCCAGGTCCAGCTTCAGCAGCCCCACTATGTGGGCGTCTCTGTACAGGCTGAAGTCACCTTGGAGCCTGCCTATCAAAATTCAGTGGCCCAGGCTGAAATTTTAAACAAAATCCAGGTGGATTTGTATCGCTATCTCAATCCCTTGACGGGTGGCCCTGATGGTCAGGGCTGGCCCTTCGGTCGCCCCCTTTACCCCTCAGATATTATGGCGCTGCTCCAGCAGCAAGCCGGGATTCAGTATCTCGGAGCCATCTTGCTATTCCCCATTCAGCACAATGGGCAAGCATGGCAGCGGCAAACGACCCCTGTCCCCTGTATTGATCCGGGGCCACTGGGTTTGCTGTGCTCGTGGGTAGATATCCCGGCAAGAACGGGACATAGCGTCAATGTCTTAATGCCCCAGGCTGTGAGGACTTAACATGGCGTCAGCACTTATGACGAAAGGGGTCAGCCTCCAGTTGACGCCGATGGATATTTCCGACTCCATTGCTCAGTCCGGCAATGACATCGGACTTGAGGAAAAGGCTCCATCGCAAGCAGAAATCGTGGTGCATCCCGGTGAAGTCTGTCGGGTGGCCCTAGAGCTGAAGAATTGGGAATCACACCCCCAACAGCTTACCCTCAAACTCGATGGGACGTTTCCCCTAGAGTGGTGTCAAGCCGAGGCAGAGCCACAGCGAATGGCCCCACTGGAGCAGGGGGCCACCCACCTGGCAACGGTGAATATTCCAGCTAAAAAAAGTTGGTATACCGACCTTTGGTTCCGGGTGCCCCCCACGTTTTTTGAAGACCAGGATCGTTTGCCCGCACATACTGGGGGACATCTTGAACTTAATTTTCAAGGCTGTCTGTCTGTTTATCTGGCATCGCACTTAGAAGCAACAAGCTCAGAGGTATCCAGCTCGGAGATATCAAGCTCGGAGCCGGTGCGATCGCCCATTCAACAATCAAACTTTGAGCTTTACGTTCGGCCTCGTAGTCGGTACACCACATTTTTGCCCACGGTGTACCAAGAGATTGACATCATTCATCGGTTCGTCAAAATCTTTGAGGAAGCTTTTGATCCGGTGGTAAATAGCTTCTCTTCAATGTGGGCTACGTTAGATCCGTTGACGGCTCCGCAATCGCTGCTGCCGTTCTTGGCCCACTGGGTTGACTGGCCCCTGGATACTCAGCTCAGCCTGACCCAACAACGACGATTGATTCGTCGCGCCGTTGAAATTTATCGGTCACGGGGCACCCGTAAGGGTTTGCGGTTTTATCTGCATTTATATACAGGGTTACCCCTCGATGAAGAGATCAGCTCGGAGGCAGATAAATCGATCAGTATTACCGAACCCTCTGGACAGGGCTGCTTGTTGGGCATCGCTCAGATGGGGATCGATACCGTTTTAGGAGGAGGCAAAGCTTATCACTTTGAGGTCTGTCTACGCTGTGAACAGGACTATCCCATTGATGAAGAGCTGGTTCGGCGAATTATTGAGCAGGAGAAACCTGCCTTTTGTACCTACGACCTATGGATAGAAAATCGCTAATTTAAGGAGAAATAATCATGGCCCATTCGTTTCCGACCCCTGCGATCGCAACCCTACAACGGCAACAGGTCAAAGACGGTCTGCTCCTCAATGCCGAACGGTGGCAACGCGCCCATGACTATCATCGCCAGCGCCAAAACGTTCACTACCAATCGCTCAATCAACCTGGAATTGTTTGTGGGCTGGGGGTTCATGCCATACCGCCGCCCAACGCTGTTGCAGCAGAATATCGTGATCAGCGCTGGGTGAATATTCAGCCCGGCATTGCGATCGATCTAGAAGGCAATCTGATTATTGTGCCCCAGCCGCTCAATTTCCGGATTGCCACTGAGGTCAAGGAATCAGAACCGCTCACGGTCTATTTAGTGGCCCAATATCGAGATCCTGATCAGCTCGAAGATACCCCTGACCACGAAGTGGTCCCAGAAACCTTCAGGATTGACGAACGCAGTCGTCCCCCCGGCAGACTAGACGTAGAACTGTGCCGAGTCTTACTGCGAGAGCAGCAGCATTCAGTCTCAATGCCTAACGATGTCTTTTTCCCTGGGTACGGCGATATTGATCTGCGCTATCGCCACCAAGCCCAGGCCCGTCCCCAAGGCTTGGTGTGCATTGCAGAACTCCAGCACGATGATGCAGACTGTAGCCGCAATTTTTTCAATCTCACCTATTTATCGCGTTCGGTCGAAGATATTTATCCGGCCCTGAGAGGAGCGGAGACAGTGGATCAAGTGACTTGGGATGATGATCTGCAGTCCTATGAGCTGCTGTATCTGACCGGTCGTAGAAGCTTATCCCTTAATAGCCATCAATGCTCAACCCTGTCTAGGTACTTAAATAGAGGCGGAACGTTACTGGTAGACACCACGAGTGAGTCAAAAGAGCTGATTCAATCCGTTCAGGTACTGGCTCAACAACTGCAGACGCCATTGAAGTCTTTGCAAGAGTCCCGCCGTGACCATCCGCTCCGAATCAAGCCATTTCTATTCTCTGCGCTACCCATGGTGGATCAAACCAGGATTCAGCTTTTATCCGGTGGCGGTATTATTCTGTCCATTGGCAATCTAGCTGGCCTATGGGGCTTAGATGAGGGACTACTGCGATCTCGAGCCGAAATTAGAACCGCTCAAGAGCTAGGACTCAATATTCTGCATTTTGCTTGGAAACGTAGACAGTTGATTGATGACAGCGATAATAGTTCTAAGGAAATTTTCAAAAAAATATGATTCCTAAGCCTGCGACTTTAACGCTTGCGCGGCCAGTGTAAAAGCCCCTGAGAATCCGGAATGACAGATCCTAAATCCTTATAGAAACTGAGTTTGATGCTTCAATATAATCGGCATCTATCTTAAATTTAATTTCACCAACCTACTTATCTGCCTGAATAGGGTTCTGACGGCTGCGCTTGTATTTCGGAGGGAATGCTAAAAGTCACAACCATCGGCTTATGGTCGGAAGACTCTAACTTTCCTAAAACTTTGGTGGCTTCGGGGTGAAACTGTAGCCCTCAATAAAAAACGTGATCCAATGGGTCTGAAAAAAGGAATCGCTTCAGTTGATTATGGCAGTCTGGGGCAAAATGGACGGGCTTGAGGTTAAGGCGCTCAACAGACTGGTGCAGCATCTGCTGAGGCATAGTGCTGGAGGTGATGGATCAGATTAGGTGTGAAATACCAGCTCAGTTCTGAGGTGAGTTCTCCGTTTGGGTCTGGGATAAACAAGGGCGCAGGGACGGGCCAAGGAAGGCGCGCCTCTTGAAAAAAGAATAGATCAGGACGATATTGGTGGATCGCTTGCCCCAACTCCTGCTGCCAACTGGCTCGATGATTTTGTTTCGCAATATTCCAGTTCAAGATGCACAAGCGCTGATCCTGAAGCGCAACACAGGGAAACTGAATCCACTCCATTACCTGAATCTCTGCGGGACTGAACCCTGCTAGACGCCTCAAAGAGCGCATCGGGTCTACCATTTACTTCAGAAGTCGTTGGACTTCCATACTGACGAACGATAACGATCTTAGCGTCTGACCCCAAAAAGCCTTTCACCATACCCCAAGATTCTCTTGAGAAATAAGAAATCATCGCAGGTTCGGATACCTCGTCTAGTCTTTCGGATACCTGGGCAAGTCTTCTGATAGGGGCTTGCGTTAGGTTGAAGGTAGCTAAATAAGTATTGATTCCTAAGGGATTGGAGAACGCTATGGAACCGATTCAACCGACAGAAATCATCGACGAGCATGATGTTTCTCATATCGATCCGGCGAATGTTGCAGGGCTAACC
>JBAUJD010000688.1:0-4549 GCA_049683515.1 Thermosynechococcaceae cyanobacterium
TTCTTGGCGCGAGTATGCAGCTTACCGCGAACAATAATTCTGCCATCAGTGAGAGAAAACTCTTCTCGAATTTGCGTCGCAATATCCCAGCCCGCTTTCTGTAGAGCTGGCGTAATATATTTGGTGCAAATATCGCGTTCAGAGAGCTTTTTTTTATCCATGCCAAAGATTTGACGATGAACTCAGGGTTCCCAAGCTCTAACATAATAGTCTCGTGAGTACGACTGATGGCCCGTTATACATCTACCGATCTTGAACCAATACGAAAAGAGGAACCGTTAGCATGACCCAGCAGCCCATCAGTCCTGCAATGGAGCAAAGCTTTGCAGAGGTGGTGCAACTGATCCAAACCGCAAAGCAAACCGCCGTTCAAGTCGTTAACAAGCAACTGGTTGAGCTGTACTGGCAGGTCGGAGCCTACATTAGCCAAAAGCTAGAGCAAGCCGAATGGGGCGACAGCGTCGTCAAACAGTTAGCTGAATACCTAGCCCAGACTCAGCCCGGACTGCGCGGATTCACGCGAGCCAACCTGTTTCGGATGCGTAAATTTTACGAGACTTACCGCGACGACGAAAAAGTCGCACCACTGGTGCGACAATTGCCCTGGACCCACAACCTAATCATTCTCAACCAAAGCAAACGCCCCGAAGAACAGGAGTTTTACCTCCGTCTGGCGATTCAAGAGAAGTGGTCAAAGCGAGAGCTAGAACGTCAGTTCAAAGGGGCATTGTTTGAGCGCAGCGTATTGAACCCTGTAAAAGTGACACCAGCGGTGACACAATCTCACCCTGAACTTCTGAATGTCTTTCGTGATGCTTATTTTGTGGATTTCCTTAATCTGCCAGAGACTCACAGAAGCAGATCTACATCAGGGCTTGCTGCAACACCTCAAAGCTTTTTTGATTGAGCTGGGACGAGATTTTTGCTTCGTTGGCTCAGAGTACCCAGTGCAAGTGGGCGGACGTGACTTCGCCCTAGATTTGCTGTTCTTCCATCGGGGGCTAAATTGCTTGGTGGCCTTTGAGCTGAAAGTGGGACGGTTTGAACCAGAGTATCTCGGCAAGCTGAACTTCTATCTGGAGGCACTGGATCAAGACGAGCGTAAACCCCATGAGAACCCAGCGATCGGGGTGCTGCTGTGCGCCAGCAAAGATGATGAAGTCGTGGAATATGCCCTCAACCGTTCCCTCTCCCCGGCATTGATTGCAGAGTACCAAACGCAGCTTCCTGACAAGCAATTGCTACAAGCCAAATTGCATGAGTTTTATGCGCTGAATATGGCGACGGATGAGGATAGATAGGTGTTCTACTTGAGCCTTGGCAAATTCGCCCTTGGACTATCGCCCCTAACCCTGCTCCCTCACAGCCTTGAGATTGAGCAGCAGTAAGTCAGTATAGTCAACCGCAGCAGATAACTGGTGCTGCAGGATTTCAAGCCCCCCATTGACATATTCTTGAAAGATGGCAATCCGCCTCGTATCGCTCTCGTCATCACGAAGTAAAAGCGATAAATCTAACGCATCAGAGACAGCCACTAAGTCAATAACCTGCTTTTCTTTAAATTGATCCTGTGGGACCGGATCTGGATCTTTCCTAGAGAACGTACCTAAGCTGACTCGCCTATTGTTGTAAAAGCCAACGATGCCAGCAAACAGCAAAATATCTGCATAGGTTTGAAATGGACTATTTGAAGAGTCAGACTCTCTCAGGGCTTTAACAAACTCTGCTTTATCTTGAGAAATCTGAACTCTAGCTAAAGGCATCTGCAAACTCTCATTATAAAAACTAAAAAGATAGAAGCTATATCTGACTGCTGCTCTCTGCTTTCAATATCAACAAAATTTGATCCGTATAATCAACCGAACCTGATATTTTTTGACTGATTATTTCTAGGCCGCCATTGGCATATTCTTGAAAAATCTCAATGCGCTGACGATCAAGTTTTTCTTGGTCTCCTAGAACGCTAAAGCTCTGCTCCTCACAAATAGAGAGCAGACCCATCAGTTCTTGGTTCCTAAACTGATCCTGTGGTATCCGGTCAAGCCCTTCATAGGAAATAGAATGAATCTTCAAACGTCTATTGTTGTTGATGCCGATCATTGCGGCAAACGTCAAGGCATCCGCATAGGATAGAAAAGGGCCGTTGCTATCACTCCCTTCTTTGAGTGCCTTCAATAGATCAACCTTGTCCTTTGCCACTCGAACCCTTTCATCGGCCATAGAGCATATTCACCATTACAACTGCTAAGAGAGTCTGCATAAGTTGAGACTTTACAGGTGCCAGATTAACCATGCCGATTCACCTCCAGTACCTCGGTATATTCAAACTCATTCGAGCTTTTTCTCACTAAAGGATAGCGCTCTCCCCCTCGCTCAATCTCATCGAGCGACAGCTCAGATTTAGGTGAATTGTAAGTTAGCACATACTCCCGCCCGATCCTGGCCTGCATCTCTTCAGCGACCTCGGTGCGCCACTGGGTTTTAGTGACCATCACCACCATCTGATCGGCCAGTCCCGGCAGTAGTTTGGCGACCTGCCGCCGATAGACTGAATCCAAGCTCCCAAAGGGCGAGTCCATCACCACCGGGAAGGTGCTACTGTCCGGTCCCATAATCAACCCGGCCTGATTCCACTGGCGGACTCGCTCAATGATGCTGCCGATGAAGGCTAAGCTCAAAATCTGGTTTTCTCCAGTGGAGGCTCCCACTAGGTTTTCCTGATCCTTGTCAGATTCGATCAAGCTCAGCTCATATTTTTCTGTGAGTCGAGGCACATAGGGCTTAAAGGAAATCTGGGCGTAGAGCTGGGCAATCTCGGTCTGAAGCTGTTCCCGAAAGAGTACATCTTGATTCACTTTTAATTGCTTGAGTCGATCTACAGCCTCTTGAGCAGCATTGATGCGTTTCTGGGCCAGTTTTTGTTTGCCTTGGTTGAGCTTGCGCTCTTTGAGCTGCTTTCTGAGCTGCTTAATTTCCTGCACTAGACGGGCCTCTCGTTCCTGGTTTTGGCCCTTGCCGAGAGTACAATCCTCAATACGGTGCTCGACGGTATCTAAGCGCTGCTGGAGTTTACGAACATCTTCCCGTGAGCTTTGCCGAAGCTGCTCACTGATTTCTTCTAGTGCCTGATCGATTTGCCCCAGTTGCTGCTTGGCCTGCAAAATGAAAGCTTGTTCCTGATCGACGGCTTGCCAAAAGTCAGGAATCTGTCGCTCTAGCTCATCGACTTGGGCCTGGACTCGATAGGTGGCGGCTTCCACATCTGCTAGCCCTGCTTTGGCTAGCCATGACTGCACGGCTTCTCGGTGAGAGGTGCCTTCATGAAGCTCTGCGCCACAGATGCACTGCTCTCGGTCCAACAAATCTTGAACAAAGGTTTGCTTGATATCGGCGGGGAGTTCGCCTTTTTGTTCTCGCTCTTTGACCAGCTCACGAAACTTGGCGGCGATAGGGGGCAGAAAGACGGTGTAGCCACGGCTGGAGATTAGGCGTTTTAGGTTTTTCTTGGCTGAGAGGAGGCGATCGCGCATTTCTCGATCCTGCGCCTGCAACTGGTCGCGCTGTTGCTGAAGCTGTTCCACTTCACCCAACTCTAATAGTTTCTGCCTTAAGGTCTGCTTGAGATCAACCTGAGACGCTAGCTCTGAGTCAATTTCAGCCATCCCAGCTTGCATTTCTTCGAGCTGCTGCTCCAGCTCCTTTTTCTGAGACAGGAAATGCTTGGTTTCTGCATCCCCAACGTTGCTCAATTCTTCTTCTAGAGACTTGCGAGCCGAGGTCAAGTGCTTAATGGCTCGATCAATCGCCTCAACGCCTAATAGCTTCTTGGTCGCTTCGGCAATTTCCGGTCGCTTATCGGCCCGCCAGATCTGCTCAATTCGTTCACCGTCAAAGAAAAAATACTGGTGCAAACTTTTGGGCAAAATCTGGGCAATCACGTCCTCGGGCTTTTGGGTATTGGGCAACAGTAACCAACGGCCATCATCGCCACAGAACTGCATAAAGAGTTCACCGGGCAATTGTTCTACGCCTGTTTTGGTTTTAGTCGCCTGACAACTACGCTTAATACGATACTGCTTACCGTCATGCTCAAAGCCCACCTCTACCCAGCAGTCAACTGTTTTCTTGGCTTCTGTAACAGCCCGTCGATTCACGAGCTGCTCAGGGGAGGCCAATGCTGCCGTAAATTTTTCGTAGAGTGCCCAGGTGAAGGCGTTGAGCAATGCGGTTTTGCCCGACCCGTTGTTGCCGTGGATGACCGTGATGTTGCGATCGCATCCCTTGGCAAACACCAGCCGATGTTCACCATAAAAAGACCGAAAGTTGCAGAGCTTCAGACTTAACAGCTTCACTGCACCGCTTCCTTGATAATGTTGAGAATGTCTGACTGGATCAGGCCGCGATCGTTGCGGTCTAGCCGATCTTTTTCAAGCTCCAGCACTCGATCAATAATTTGGCGAATCTCGGTTGAAGCACTGGTGATCGGTTCCTGCACCTGAGCCAGAGACTCATCGGGAAGACCGGAGATGGGTTGCTTTATCTTTTGAGC
>JBAUJD010000689.1:0-2687 GCA_049683515.1 Thermosynechococcaceae cyanobacterium
ACGCCTCTAAGGAACCGTCCTTGACGTTCATGACAATCAGCGTGCCTCGACGGGCGCGAAACAGGGTCAATTGCTTTTTGAGAGCCGCCCGGGCGGCTCGCTGCAGGGGCAGATTCAACGTGAGCTGGAGACTGCGATCTCGGGTTGATAGCGGCTGATCAGGAAAATAATCGGGCAGAAAAGAGCCTAAACCATCACGAGAAACCTTATCCTGCGGCGGTTGTGACAGCAGGGACGACTGCTGACTGTATTCAACCCCAGCTTGACCCTCGCCATCGGCATTGACGTAGCCCACTAAATTCGAAGTCAGATTCTCCTGGGGATAGACCCGCTGCCAGCCTGGGGTTAGCTCAACGCCGTCTAGCAACAGCTTCCGAATGGCCTGAGCTTTCTCTTCTGTTAGCCCCAGAGCAATAGAAATACCGCTGCGCTGCGTTTTAAAGCGTTTTTGTAGCGCTTCTGGCGACTGCCCAATAACAGGAGCCAGTGCCGTCGCAATCTCGGCTCCTGACTTTTTGAATAGAAAGGGGTGGGCAAAGAGACGAAAAACAGGCTCATCTTTAGCTAAGATATCGCCCGCTTGATCCACAATCGGATTCCGGCTCACGTAGGGGGTGAGCTTGGTCATTTGCTGAACCTGCGCTTTGGCCTTGAGGCGTGGCCCCTGATCGACCTGGAGATAGACTAAACGAGCCGCCAATCCAACTTGACTCAGCACCAAAACAGACCAGACCCACAACAGGCGCATCTGCCGTCCCTGGGGAAGACGGGGTGGCTCAGCCTGAATTCGAGACTTGATCGCATTGCGACGGGAGCGATTTGGATCAGGTGAGGCACGCATATTTAATAGCCAATCGGGGACATTCGGATCGGAGGACGAGGATCATCCGCAGCGGGCTGAGGCAGTGGAGCAGCCTCTGGCTTTACGAAGAGCGAGTTGTGAGGGCCCTTCGGCGTCAAGCCTGCTGGATTCACTTCGGCATTGTCGGTGAGGTGATGACGACGAGATTCGTTCTGCAGTAGTAGATCTCGCTCATTCCGCTTCAGGTTTTCGAGCTGGGCATAGGTCTTGCCCCAATTCTTTTGGGTATAGACGCTCCAGCTATAGAGCGGTAATAAACTCAGGGTCAGAACGATGACTAAGGGCGTTGACACCCTCCGCAGACCCAACAGAAGCCGGAGCCACGGGGGAGCTGTGGGGGCCGTATCGACCACCTCAAGATGACGGCGAGGAGAACTGCTAGACGGCAGCGAAACAGGGGGAACAGATTTTTTCTTTTTAGGGGCTGCAAGCATCTCAAACATACTCCTCGACAGGGGACAAAAATACGGGTAAACACCAGAAAGAGGCTTCGATTACCCCACTCAAACCGCAACTTACTGTGTATCACTCTGCACTATCAATGCACAAAAACGGTATCTTTGCTAGTTTTCTTGTTCTTTTTTTATGTGATCGCCCCTCTAGGTCGGCGGTTGCTTGGCCTCAGTCTCCTCATTTGGGAGTCTCTGGGCCAGCCTCAGCTTTGCTGATCGGGCGCGGGGATTGGCTCTAATTTCGTCTTGAGTGGCGATCAGGGGCTTTTTCGTCAGAATCTGCACTTGGGGTACAGCCCGAAGCTGATGCTTGACGATGCGGTCTTCGAGACTATGGAAACTGATCATGCCAATAATGCCCTCTGGCTTAAGCCAAAGGGGGGCTTTCTGTACAAAGGTTTCAATGCTGCTTAGCTCTTCGTTGACGGCAATTCGGAGAGCCTGGAACACGCGGGTCGCAGGGTGAATGCGATGGCGTCGGGATGATTTGGGTTTGGGCATTGCTTTTGCGATCGCATCTGCCAATTCCCCCGTCGTATGAAAGGGACGTTTAGCAATAATCTGCCGTGCAATCCGCCGCGAGAAACGCTCTTCGCCATAGTGGTAGAACCAATCGGCTAGCGTTTTCTCGGCGCGAGTATTGACCAGATCGGCTGCGGTAATTTCTTGGCGCTGATCCATCCGCATATCGAGGGGGGCATCATACCGGAAGCTAAAGCCTCGCTCTGGGTGATCGAGCTGGGCTGAACTAACCCCAAAATCAGCAATGATGCCGTCGAATCGAGTTTGTCCTGGATCGTAGTCTGCAAAGTTGCCCTGCCAAAACTCAACGCGGTCGAGAAATGGGGTGAGCGTCTCGCGGGCTGCCGCTAACGCATGGCTATCTCGATCTAAAGCCGTGATGCGAAGGGTCGGTATTGTCGATAGCATTAAATAGCTGTGCCCACCACCGCCCACCGTCGCATCTAGATAGTGACCGTTCTCACGGAGTGCGATTCCCTCTAGCAACGCTTGGCTGAGGACCGGGACGTGATAGGTCTGATTGTCAGAAGGGGCCACAGATAATTCCGATGATGATCAAACTAAAGGATAGCCGCAATGGCCCAGCAGACGCGACAAGATTTAACCTTGACTCCCCACAGTGGCTACCACTGGGATGGGGGCGATCGCAGATTCTTTGAGGGCTGGTACTTTCGAATCACGCTCCCTGAGCCGCGCCAAACCTTTGCCTTCATGTACTCCATTGAAGACCCCATTGGCGGTCAGCCCTACAGCGGCGGGGGCGCTCAAATCTTGGGGCCAGAGGATCAGTATCTCTGTCGCACCTTTCCGAACACTGAGACATTTTGGGCCTGGGGTGCACCCCACGGCAC
>JBAUJD010000690.1:0-2265 GCA_049683515.1 Thermosynechococcaceae cyanobacterium
TTGTTTGAGTGTTTGGCTCAAAGTGGACTCTCGCCCCCACTCAATCAGACGCAACCTGCGATCTGATGAAAAAATGATGGCTTTCGCAATAAGCCTCACTTGTTGCTGTGACTAATTACAAAGCTTCTAATAAAAAGTTCCGCAGCCTGAGCTGTAAATACGATTGGGCGAATGCTAGGGGCAACTCAGCAAAGTCTTTAGCGTAGGAATCATCTGGTTCCCAGGGGTCTATGCCGGGTGCGGTGATGGATAGACCCTGTGCCGTGAGCTGAAGGTTGACGCCTGCGATCGCCTGTAAAACGTCCTGTTGACGGCGTTCAGAGCGGTCTACCAGTGTCTTATGATCAGCTTTAGACTTTAGGGCAATTTTTGACATCGAATGTGAGCGCTCAATAGCGGTGTTGGGAGACTCAGAATTAGCACACCGTCTGCGAAACCTCTGCTAAGGATGAATGCACAGGTTGTCCGCTAATGTTGACGCCGTTTGCTAAGGTTTCTTGGGTTTGACCAAACACGGTGGAAAGAGAAGCGGCTGGCTGACATAGCAGCGATTTTCCCACCTGCGCCATCGCCATTTCTACATTACCGATGGGTGACTTGTGGGCAATGTAGAGCTGTACCTGACGAATCAGTCCTAGCCCCGTAAATTGCGTTAACCGCACCAAAAAGTCGGGTTGATGGTTTAAAAGTTGCGGAAAGTGGAACAAATAAGCCGTTACTAAGGCGGCGGCGCTGGGCTGCACAGCCGCTAAAGGCACGGTGGCTCGATTGAGCGCTTCGGCCATTGGCATGTGGGCACTGACGGGCAAACTCTCCAGCCACAACCTTAGATAGTTCGCCAATAGCTGACCCAGGTCATAGGCGGGGTCGCCCCATTTCCATTTCTCCCAGTCAATGAGCTGTATGCTCGCTGGGATTTGACGATCAAGGGGGGTATCTGTGAGGTGAATGAGGAAATTGGCAAAGCGCGGATCGTCATGAACGATACAGCAGGGATCAAATGACTGATTGAGTTGGTCAATGGCTTCACCCAGCTCAGGATAGTGCTGGTAAAATCGGAAAAACTTGAGGGCATCTGTGGGCAATACGCAATAGCTCTCTGGCGTCAGTCGCCTCAACCCCACGAGAAAGTCCGGAACAATGTCTTCAGATAACCGTTCTGTTTCATCTTGATCGGGGTCTTCGTCTTCTTGGCAGGTCTCTAGCCAAAATGACCGATGGGCTGATTGCTGAAAAGTATTGCCGTGTAGGTGTGCAAATATTTGACCGATCGCTGAGGCAATTTGCGTTGGCAGAGGTTGGACGAGTACTGAAAAATCAGTGACATCAGCATTGTCGAGATTCGCATCATTCGCGCCATCAGGGGTCGTACAATGGCGATAAAAGGTGCTTAGGTCGGCAACATTGGGCAAGTAGGGAAACACAAGAATCCCATGATCTGCATCGAAGTGGAGCGGTAGCGTGGTTTGCGATCGCACCGTCTCCAATTCTGGAAAATGTTCTAATAGCTGATAAAAGCGATACTCTCTGCGTAACTCACCTAGAGGGAAATCCTCTAGGCCGTGGGGTTCTTGCTTAATCAGTAAGTCCTGCGTTTCACCCTTGACTCTGAGGTTGAAATTTTTACCTGATTTTGGCTCCAGCGCTGCTAGGGGTTGACCGCTAGGCCATAATTCCAACTGGCTCAAATAGGGCAGAACATTGTGAGAGTCTAGTAAAAAAGCCATGCTGAATAACCAACCTCAACAGAATCAACAGGGCATGTAAGAGGATATTTGAAAATTCCAGCCACTCTCTGCATTCGCCCCCCAATTTGAGGGGGTTCTGAAGTTCAAAATCCCCCACCAGTGGGGGATTTAGGGGGCTGATGCAGGGCACTCAATCTTTTTCAAACATCCTCTAAGCATTAGTTATGGCGTTAGGAACGATGCCTCCATCCCAACGCCATAACAGTCAGTGATGACCTTGATGGCTTAGTACTTGTAGCTAAAGCCACCCTTGCGGCTCTTACGTCTAGAGATAGAGGTGCCACTGCTGCGACGACCGGGTCTTGAGACAGAGGTGCCACTGCTGCGACGGCCCTTTGCCTTCCTGCCACCGGAGAGAACCGCTTCATCTGCTACAGACAGTTCAGTCAAAAAGCTTTAGGGATGACAACGAACCTATAATGCCTGTTGAATAAGGGTCAATGCTCTCATGCCTCGTTGAAAATTGAGTCGTTTATGAGGCTTCAATCTCATTAAGTCGATAGCGAGGTCGTCCCAC
>JBAUJD010000691.1:0-4046 GCA_049683515.1 Thermosynechococcaceae cyanobacterium
TTCCAGTCCCGTAAAGTACTCCGCTCATATACTTTGGGAAACTACCTCCTTCGAGAAGTAAGTCAGAGATGCCGATCAGCGTTAATGTAACAAAGTAAGGCCTTAATAGCGTGTCAATCTTTGTCGCCGTAGTGTCTAATAATGAACGCGAAGGGTTAAAGAAAATTCCAGAGAGAAAGAAAAAAAGTGGCATACTCACTGAGAAGAGTATGTTGAATAGTTCTCCTTTTTGATTTAAGGTCAGCCAATTGTGACCTAAAACAACGATCAGAATTCCTATCCCCTTTGCAATGTCTATGTGCTCACTTCTGCTTTGGGTTCTTGCCGCTACTTCTTTCGATGAAGTAATCATAATGAGGTGAATTGTTTTGCTGAAGCGGATGCAATACGCACTTTGTCGGCTTGGCGGCGGTGATTGAGGGTCATAGTAATGCGGAGTTCGGTATTAAGATTAAGTCAACAGCATTGCATGGTTTTTATTTTTTAAAGCAAACAGGAACTACATTGTCATGGGTCAGCTTGCATTATTGGGTGGAGCACCCGTTGTTCAGACTCCTTTCCCGAACTGGCCTGTTTTTGATCAGGGTGAAGTTGAAGCGACGTGGGCGATCGCAACCAGCGGCATCTGGGACAGCACCCATCCCGTCGTTGCGGAGCTAGAACATCAGTTTGCGGCTTTTCACGGCACCCGCCACGGCCTAGCCGTCACCAACGGCAGTCAAACGATGGAAATGATTCTGCGGGGCTTAGGGGTTGGCCCTGGCGATGAGGTGATTGTTCCGGCCTTTACCTTCGTTGCCACCGCCACCGCCGTACTGATGGTGGGGGCAACCCCCATTATTGTGGATGTCTGTCCTGAAACGTTTACGCTGGACCCCGCCGTAGTGGAAAGTGCGATCACGCCACGCACAAAAGCCGTGATGCCGGTCCATATCGCAGGCGTCACCGGCACGATCAACGAGATTGTCCAGCTTGCTCAGCAACATCAGCTTTACGTGATCGAAGACTGCGCCCATGCCCACGGTTCCCAGTCGCGGGGACGGTCTGCCGGTAGCTTCGGTAGTGCGGCTTCCTTTAGCTTTCAGGGGGGCAAGGTGATTACCGCTGGCGAAGGCGGCATGATTACCACCAACGATGATGATCTCTATCAAAACTGCTGGAGCCAGCGAGAGGGTGGACAACAGCAGGGAGGTGACTCTATAGACATCTACACTATCGGCTCTAATTATCGAATGACGGCTTTTCAGGCTGCAGTGATCAAGGTTCAGTTTGAACGCTTCCAGCGGCAGATTCCCCACAAGTTGCAGAATATTGCTGTGTTAGACAAAGGCTTTAGACAAATCGACGGGATCACACCCCAGTATCGCGATCCCCAAGACATGGCCCCCGGCTATTTATACATGTTTTATTACGATGCGTGGGCCTTCAACGGTCTGCCACGATACCTCTTCGTGAAGGCGTTAGAGGCCGAAGGGATTCCCTGCGGTGAGGCCGGTTACCCCCCGCTCTACAAGACCCCTCTGTTCCAAAAGCGGAATTTTGGCCCTGGTGGACAGGTGATGACTCATGATTGGGGAGGGAATCCGTTTCCAGACTATGCTGCTTTAAGTTTGCCCAACGTGGAGCGTATCGTTCAAGACGTGGTGATTTTCCCCCATGCCAATCTATTGGCTGAGTCTGAGCACATGCAAGGCATTCTAGAAGCAGTGCAAAAAATTCAGCGCCAAGCTCGTCAGTGGCCGACCCTTGCCAATAAGATTGCCTTCAGTGCGGCGACTCTGAGCCGCAAAGTGATTTCCAAACTCCGGTCTCGCTAAAGAAACTCAGCCCATGCCCCCCACCATTGATGCCCGTCAGCTTCCTGACCCAACCCAACTCTCGACCGATATTTGTATCGTGGGCGCAGGGGCTGTGGGAATTGCGATCGCACTTCAGCTCAAAAATACCCCCCATCGCGTCTGCCTAATCGAAAGCGGCGATTTGTCCTTAGATGATGCCACCCAGTCCCTCTATGACTTTGAAAATGTCGGGCACCCCATTCGAGATGATTCACCGTCGCGAGTTCGCTATTTTGGCGGCACGACTAATATTTGGACAGGCCGCTGCCTCAAGTTGGACCCCCTTGATTTTGAAGAGCGGGACTGGGTTGCCAACAGCGGTTGGCCCATTACCCACAGTGATTTAACGCCCTACTACGAACAGGCCGCGCCGCTGTTTAAATTACCAAGTCTGCAAAAGATTGAAGCTGAATTTTGGCCCCCCACGTCCTTCTATCAAGATGAACAGCAGGTGTTCGCAGATGATCAACTGGCTCCTGTGGTTTCATTGCGAGGGCGGACCTCCCTCAACTTTCGTCAAACCTATTTGAAAACGCTCCAGCAAGCTTCAAACATTCAAATTTATCTGAATGCCAATGTCCTAGACGTAGAAGCCGCCGAGAATCTAGAGACGGTGAGCCGTTTACGGCTGGCCTGCCTCAACGGTGTTCAATTCACGGTTAAAGCCAAAGCCTATATTCTCGCCTGTGGTGGTCTGGAAAACGCCCGTATATTGCTGCTCTCTCGCCATCAAAATTCAGCCGGACTCGGCAATCAGCATGATGTGGTAGGACGCTACTATATGGATCATCCCAAAGCAGAATATGGCACGGTCTGGACTCAGGATCAGAACTTTAACGCGCCGCTCTTGTTTGGCGATCGCACCTTCACGGGCACGACACAGTTCGGAATCCGGCTTTCTGATGCCGTGCAGCGCCAAGAAAAGTTATTAAACCACTACGTGTTGCTCCAGCCACAGTTTATGAACGACGGTCGTAGCAATCCCCAAAGGGCGGGAGCCATCGGCAAGCTGCGCTATTTTTCGCGCAAGCTAACCCGCCAGCCCCTTCAGTTTGACTATCTCCAGATCAAAAGCTACCTAGAGCAGGTACCCAGATGGGAGAGCCGCGTCACCCTTAGCCCTCAAACAGACAAACTGGGCCTCAATCAACTCCAGCTTAACTGGAAAATTGGGCACCAAGAAATTCAAGACCTCCATCGATTCCTCGGCATTCTCAAGCAGTCCTTCAAGGCCCAGGGCATTGGCGAAATTAAGAATGTGGCCCCTGATCATGACCCGCCCTTTTTCAATGCTTTCCATCATTTAGGAACCACTCGCATGAGCCATCATCCCCGCGATGGCGTAGTCGATCGCAACTGTCAGGTGCACGGGATTCAAAACCTGTTTATTGCCGGGACTTCTGTTTTCCCAACCGGCGGCTATGTCAACCCAACTCTTCCGGCTGTGGCGCTGGCGTTGCGCTTAGCAAATCACCTTCAAAACAGGGTTCAATCTTAAGCGATGTCCTCTGCTCCCAATGCCAGCAAGATTGCTAAGAGTAGTTTCTTTGTCACCCTTAGCTATGTACTAGCGAAGCTCTCACAGTTTATTTCTCAGATCTTCTTAGCTCGGCTGCTGTCCCCCGCTGACTTTGGTATTTGGGGCATGGTGCTGGTGTTCACCACGCTCTCAGAATTATTCAAGGATGCGGCCATTGCGGGGGTTTTAGTCCAGCGGGGCTTAGAGAATAAAACCCTGGTGAATGCGGTTTACAGTCTTGGGGTTAATCTCTCTCTGCTGATGTTTGGAGTCCAGATCTTAGTGGGTTGGCCCCTGGCCCAGATTTTTGATCAGCCCATCGTTTGGCCGCTGACGGCGGTTTCGGGCTTAGTCTTTGTGATTGGGGCAGGTACGGGTTCTCACCACGCCGTCCTGCAGCGGCAGATGCAGTTTAGAGAATTGGCTATTGCAGATGGCCTCTCTGGACTAGCTCGACTGGCAGGTGCGGTCATTGCTGCTGCGTTAGGGGCAGGGGTTTGGTCCTTTGCCATAGCAGAAATTGCCAGGGCGATCGTCGAAGCGATCTCAAAACGAAGGCTCAGCCGGTATCGCTTTCAGTACACGTTCAGACCCAACGCCACCGCCTTTAAAGATGTGCGCGGCTACATCAGTAGTCTGATCGGCATTAATTTAGCTGTTTACGTGAATACAAACGGAGACAACTTTAT
>JBAUJD010000692.1:0-6055 GCA_049683515.1 Thermosynechococcaceae cyanobacterium
AATCAGAAGCGGTAAGCGCGGTAGGCGCATGGCTAAACCTAGGGCAGCAACTTAGCCAATCGGCTAATGCCAGGAATCTCAGGGGACTTCCGCTGCCAGACCCGCACCATCAGCCACAGCATCGTCACGAAGTAGCTTGAGGTGAACAGACTATTGAAAAGTAGTAACGATAACCCCGCACCTTGCGTTCCACCTTCGCTAGCAAACATAAAGCCTGTATTGAGTGACAGAATGCCTAATCCCCAGAGGAGGCCAAGGGCAATGGCAAGGCGACTGATGGCTCGGCTTTTGCGATCGCCCTCTCTTCGCGTCAGCGACACAGCCGCAGGAACCACCCCAAACACCGGAATCAAGTAGACAAAGAGTATGGCCCGTTTAAGCGTCGGATTATCAAAGGCGTCGCGAGAATCGTCCATCGCAGAGCAGCAGTAAAATTCATTCCTATCCTAGCGTGTCGGAGCGATTCCCTACGGATTTCCTAGATATCTTGGGCTGTTGCGGCCCGGACCTGACACCCGACCGGAAGGTCAGAGAATAGCATGAAGTGCACGGCGTAACATTATTTTTCCCAAGTTGCGCTATTTTAGACAGTAGCAGCCCTAGATTAGGCGCGTATGAAAAATATACTTCCTCTGCCCGGAATGGCAAATGGTGCGATCGCAATTCTGCATCCCAAAACCTTTGACGAGACGGCCCGTGCCGTTGAAGCGCTCAAGGCTGGGACCATCATTCTGCTAAACTTGGCGGATCTAGCCTCTGATAAAGCTCAGCGATTTCTTGATTTTGCAGCGGGGAGTGCCTGTGCGATCTCGGCTCATCACCACGCGATTGGGCATGATATCTTTCTGTTTGCGCCCTCCACCACAGAAATTATGACAAAGGTCTAGGATTTCTCCTAGACCTTTGTGCTCTACTCCAGTCCACAATGGGCTGAAAAGATTACTTGAGAGAAACCTTAGCACCAGCTTCTTCAAGGCTCTTTTTGGCTTCTTCAGCATCATCCTTAGAAGCAGCTTCTTTAATCGCTTTAGGTGCAGATTCCACGATCTCTTTGGCTTCTTTGAGGCCCAGACCTGTGAGGCTGCGAACGACCTTGAGAATCGCAATTTTCTTGTCGCTAGGAACTTCTTCCAAAACAACGTCAAATTCAGTTTTCTCTTCAGCCGCTTCAGCAGCAGCAACAGGGGCCGCCATCATCATGCCACCGGCAGGGGCAGCCGCGCTAACGTCAAAGGCTTCTTCAATGCCTTTGACCAGATCAGCCGCCTCTAACAGGGTTAGAGATTTTAGCTTCTCCAGGATTTCTTCAGTTGCAGCAGACATAGATATTACTCCAGTTAAAACAGTTAAAAATCATTGATATAGGCGAATTATTCGCCCTTGTCGACGTAAGCCTGCAGGCCACGCGCAATCGAAGACGGAACTTCTTTGATGCCGATCGCAACCTTGGCTGTAACCGCATTGAGTGCGCCCGCAATCTGTGCCATGAGATCTTCCTTGGATGGGAGATCGCCAATCGCTTTGACGTCAGTCTCAGACAGCACTGCGCCATCAAGCACGCCGCCCCGCAGCACCGACTTTTTCGTCTCCTTCTGGAAGCTTTGGTAAGCCTTAATGGCGCTCCCAAAATCATCCTTAAGCAGCAAAAACGCTGAGGAATCCGTTAGAAACTCAGATAGGTTTTGCCAATCCTCGTTTCCTTCAATGGCCTTACGCATCAAAGTGTTTTTAGTTACCTTGCAGCTCGCCCCAGACGGACGAATCCGATTACGCAAGTCGGTAATTTCAGCCACAGAGAGACCTCTGTAGTCAATGACGACCGCCATCTTGGTCTCATCAAGCTGACTTTGCAGCGCTGAGACGATGGCTTGCTTATTCTTTAGGGTTCTACCCATGTTCTTGTCACCTCCTTAAATGGTTATCGACCTAAACAGTGTTCTGAATTGCGCCCATTAAAAACCTCGGACAGGTCGCCGAGGTTGGGTTGCAGTGGCCTAGTCTGATGTTTAGGCTGAGCAAGGTCCACCTCGGTAGGGGATTAAGCCGGTTGGCTCCTACGGTCTTCGGTTTCTTTTATGAAGTTGTGGGGTTGATTCAGAAAAAACTTTTACTCCTAATGCCTATGCATCCTCAAGCTTCATGTCGCGCAGCGCGTTGACATTAATTTGAATAGAGGGTCCCATGGTTGCTGAGACATAAACGCTCCGCCAGTAGCGGCCCTTCGCACCAGAAGGCCGGTTGCGATCAATGGTTTCTTGAAGCGCCTTCAGGTTCTCTAATAGATCCTTTGCTTCAAATGTCGCTTTACCAAAGGGAACGTGAACAATTCCAGCCCGGTCAGCCCGGAATTCTAGCTTACCTGCTTTGAACTCTGCGATCGCATTTGCCAAGTCAAAGGTTACCGTACCGGCCTTGGGCGACGGCATCAAACCACGAGGACCAAGAATCCGACCAATCTTTGCCACTTGGGGCATCATATCAGGCGTTGCGATCAGCAGATCAAACGCTAGCTCACCTTTTTGAATCTCAGCAATCAGCTCCTCAGAGCCAGCAACATCAGCTCCAGAATTGGTTGCTTCAGTCACTTTCTCGCCTTTTGCAATCACCGCCACTCGAATGTCCTGGCCGGTTCCCTTGGGTAGAGCCACGGTGGTGCGAAGCTGCTGATCGGTGTACTTCGGATCAATCCCTAAACGGACGTGGGCTTCCGCTGATTCTGCAAACTTAGCTGTGGCGGTCTTTTTTAAGAGTTCGAGCGCCTCTAGAGGTTCGTACTCTTGCTCGTCATTCACGAGCTTGACCAAGTCCCGCATTCGACGAGATAACTTCTTTGTCATATTTTCCTCCTGGGGTAATTGCGAAGCAAGCGCCTCTCCCCCAATAAATGTGAACAATTAAAAATCAAAGCGCTAGTCAACCACGGTCACGCCCATATTCCGAGCCGTACCCGCTACGATTTTCATGGCAGCCTCAATGTCATTGGCATTCAGGTCAGGCATCTTCGTTTGAGCGATATCTTGCAGTTGTGCCTTAGTGATTTTACCCACTTTCACAACCTGGGGTTCTCCTGACCCTTTCTCAATGCCAGCGGCTTTCTTAATTAAGACCGACGCCGGTGGCGTTTTGAGAATAAAGGTAAAACTCCGGTCTTCAAACACCGAAATTTCTACGGGAACGACTAGCCCTACCTTGTCAGCAGTGCGGGCATTATATTCCTTGCAGACCATCATGATATTGACACCATGTTGTCCAAGGGCAGGGCCAATGGGCGGAGCGGGGTTTGCCTTCCCTGCCGGAATGGCTAATTTAATGAGGGCTACAACTTTCTTTGCCATTACTTAATTCTCTTTTTTCACCTGGTTAAACTCTAACTCGACCGGCGTATCCCGCCCGAAGATTGATAATAGTGCCTTGAGTTTATTGCGCTCTGCACTGACCTCAATCACTTCACCCTCAAAATCCTTAAAGGGACCGTTGAGAACCTGAATTTGATCCCCCACCGCCATATCAATTTTGACGACGGGTTCTTGTTCCTGCGACTGCCGGAAGATCCGAGCCACCTCGGCTGCTCCCAGCGGTAAGGGCTTAACGTGCCCTCGACCTCGGCCATAGCGCCGTCGCTCTTCAGACCCCACGAAGTTAATCACGTTGGGGGTATTTTTGACCACCTGCCAGGTGTCATCATCCAGCAGCATCCGCACCAACACATAGCCAGGGAACACTTTTTCTTCCCCCGTCGCTCTGCTGCCATCCTTGCGAACTTTGACGATGGGCGTTTGCGGAATCGCGATTTGAATAATTCGATCGGCTACATCTAGGGTCTGTAGACGTTGCTCTAAATTTTGCTGCACTTTTTTCTCGCAGCCAGAGGCTACCTGAACCGCATACCAGCGGTTTATTTCCGGTGATTCGCCATTGTGCCTAGGTGCTTCAGAGGGCGAATTCTCAAGCAATTCGTCGTCAACCATGTCAGACCTCAAAAGACGAGCCGGGAAGCCCAGCTAAATATATTGTCAATTAGGGAGATAAAAATAGCTAGGAAAGACACCATCAAAATAACGGCGGCAGACTCACTAATGAGCTGCTGACGATCCGGCCATACGACCTTACTCAGCTCTTCCTTGGTTCCCTGCACAAAGCCAACAGGACTTGGGCCTTTTGGCTTTTTCTCCGCATCCGAGTTAGTAGCAGCATCCCCAGCGTCAGCCGTCATGACTTGACCGTCAACTTGCTCAGCAGTATCAGAAGACCCTGCGACTGAAGCCTCTTGACTGGGTGCCGAGTTCCCTGGATTCTGTTGGGAACTTTTCTTCTTGCGCTTTTTTTTCGGTGCCACTATCTCTAAACCTTCACTGCCAATCGCTTACTCTACGCTTCAGCCTATGGACTTAGATCCACCGCACGCTTACGAAGCTCTGTATCAATGCCTGCTTTTAACGTCTGTAATTAGAAATCGTCCGTTGGAGACATTTCTTGTGTTGTCCGTTTAGGAAAACGATGGAAAGAGAGCGCGCCTTGGAGGACTTGAACCCCCGACATCAGGTTTTGGAGACCTGCGTTCTACCAACTGAACTAAAGGCGCAAAGACCTCTCCCCATTGCTGCCTTTGCATATGCTAAAGGCCTATCCGGCACTCTCTAGTCTAGCGTGATGTGGAGCGCCGCAGTTGCCATGACTGAGCGACCCTCTATCGGACGCTACAGACTACGATCAAACCGCTGTTTAATGCGAGTAGCCTTGCCGACGCGATCGCGAAGATAGTAGAGCTTAGCTCGTCGGACCTTGCCGCGTCGCATGACTTTAATCTCAGCCACTCGGGGAGAATGGAGCAAGAACACTCGTTCAACGCCCACGCCCTGAAAAATCTTGCGAACAGTAATGGTTTCGCTGATGCCACCGTGACGTTTTGCGATCACAGTGCCCTCATAGGGCTGAGTTCGCTCCTTGTTGCCCTCACGGATTCTAACGCCAACCTTTACCGTGTCGCCCACGTAAATTTTGGGTAGATCATCTTTTAAATGCTCCGCTTCAATGGAACGGATTAACTCTTGAGCGTGCATAGTTTCTTCTAAATGCCACAAGGTATCAGCCTACTACAAATAACAACCTTGTGTCTATACCCATTGAGAACCTCTCAAGAGGGCGTTATCAAAATTCTCTCAGTTCCTGTCCTAGCAAAGGGCACAGGGAGCGACAAATAAAGGGTTATGCCAAAATTCGACTCGCATGCTGGACTTGATTTCGACCAGACTTTTTAGCTCGATAAAGGGCGCTATCGGCTTGGCCCAATAGATCTTCGTCCGTTTGAGCATCGCCAAGAAGATAGGTTGCTAGGCCTAAGCTAGCAGTGACTTGAATGATGTTGTGATCAACCACTTCAATCGATTGGTTCGCGACCGCACGACGAATGCGTTCAGCGATGACAGCGGCTTCATCGGCGCTGGCTTGGGGCAAAATAACGGCAAACTCTTCCCCCCCGTACCGAGCAACAATATCCCCTGGCCGCACGTTTTGCTTGAGTAGCGCTGAAACAGATTGCAAAGCAATGTCGCCGGACTGGTGACCGTAGTTGTCATTGAGCTTTTTAAAGTGGTCGATGTCAAACATCATTAACGACATTGGCTGCCGTTCTCGCTGGGCTTTTTCCATTTCAATGTGAAGCCAGCGGTTAAACTCACGGCGGTTATAAACCCCCGTTAAACCGTCTACCGTTGCCAGGGTCTGCAGATCAGATTGACTCTGCTCAAGCTTGGTTGCCATTTGGTTAAAGGCTTGAGCCAGTTGAGCGAATTCATCCTCTGTTTGCAGATTAATACGATGAGACAATTCCCCTTCACTAAAGCGAGAGACGGACTCTTCTAGAATCTTTAGGGGGCCAAGGATGACCTTTGATAAGGCCCAGGCCGCGATCACGGCGAAGAGTAGGGCGACGCTGCAGATCATCATCAGCAGGACTAAGCCGTTGCGGCTAACTTTTTGGGCCTGCTGAAGATTTGTTTTGTATTGCCATGAGTTGAGTAGATAGTTGAGGCGATGGATAATGACCACCGTCGCT
>JBAUJD010000693.1:0-3508 GCA_049683515.1 Thermosynechococcaceae cyanobacterium
GGTTAGCAGAGGCTTCGGAAGGGGCAATCACGTAGTAGGTGGGGAGGCCATAGCGAAATCGAGGGCAAGAAATTTCTTTAATCTCTGCCCCCAAAGCTTTGAGCTGTTCAATCGCTTTGTGGACAGCTTCAGCCACCACCGGATCGAGTCCTTCACCGAAGGTTTCGGTGATGACGCCAACTGTTTTTCCCTTCAGATCTGGAATCAACGATTGGGTATAGTCCGGGATTTTGACATTAAGGCTAGTAGAGTCTTGGGGATCATGACCTGCGATCGCCTGCAATAAAGTCGCGGCATCTTCAACGGTGCGACCAAAGGGACCGATCTGGTCTAGGGACGAGGCATAGGCCACCAGGCCAAACCGAGACACGAGGCCATAGGTCGGCTTTAATCCCACCACGCCACAGAACGACGCAGGCTGACGAATGGAGCCGCCGGTATCGGAACCCAGCGCCACCACGCATTCATCCGCTGCCACTGCTGCTGCAGACCCACCTGAAGACCCGCCGGGGACACGGGTAATATCCCAGGGGTTTGCGGTGACCTGATAGGCAGAGTTCTCAGTAGAGCTGCCCATGGCAAATTCATCGAGGTTTGTTTTGCCCACCATGACGGCACCGGCTGCGGCCAGCTTCGTGGTGACGGTGGATTCGTAGGGAGGAATAAAATTATTGAGAATTTGGGAGCCGCAGGTGGTGCGAATGCCCTTGGTGCAGAGATTATCTTTGATGCCAATCGGGATTCCGGCAAGGGGGCCAATGTCTTCACCCGCCGCAATCTGAGCATCGACTGCTTTGGCTTGGGCGAGGGCTTGCTCTGCGGTAATCGTTAGAAAGCTATGGAGTTGAGGTTCGAGCTGGTCGATGGTTTCCAGGGCTGCTGTAGTGATTTCGGTGGCAGATCGTGCTTTGCTCACGAGTTGCTGATGCAGCTCACGGATGGATGCCATTTAACCAGTCCTTTGTTGAAAGATCCGATCAATAGTATAAGGGGTTCGCCTGACAACAGTGGACGTCAATCAAAGGAACCGCTAGGGTATTCAAGGCTGTGTTATGAAGCGGTACTGAGGTTGAGTGATGTCTGACTCTGAATTAGATCTTTCTAAGGTTCTCTCGCCCGAAGTTTATCGTCATCTGTTGGCCTATCAAGCTCAGCAGGGGCATCCGTCATTAATGGTTGCACTCGACCAGTTGCTGCAGGACTATTTTGCCCCAGCCGTTAAGCCAGAGGCTGATCAACAGCAGTTAGATGCGCTAGAGGGGCGGGTTTATACCCTGACCCGCGAAGTGATGCTGTTGCGGCAGTCGGTGCCCGATCAGTGCGATCGCCTCCGAGAGCAGCTTGCGGCAGTACGGTTAAGTCATTCTGGCCTTCTCCAAAATCTACGCCAGCGTCTAGAGGCTGTGGAGCAGTCAACAGGGATATCAGATGCCCCAGAGGGTCAGGATACAGAGCCAACGTCGGGCCTAACTGTGGGTTAGTTATATTTGCTGTCGCACAACTTCCACCGTTCACTGTGTTCTAAGTGAATAGGTAGGTTATGCTATTGCAAACTCTTTAGTGCTGCGTATTGGGTGGAGTCCGCATGAAACTAGCAGACCGCATGAGCCAGGTCTCAGCGTCGTTAACGTTGGCAATCTCGGCCAAAGCAAAAGCAATGAAGGCCGAAGGCATAGATGTACTGAGCTTCAGCGCAGGAGAACCTGACTTTGATACGCCTCAACACATCATAGATGCCGCCAAACTAGCCCTCGATCAAGGCAAGACTAAATATGGACCCGCAGCCGGGGAGCCACTGCTTCGAAGCGCGATCGCATCCAAACTGCAGCGTGACAATCAGCTCTGCTATGGACCCGACCAAATTGTAGTCACCAATGGCGGCAAACAGTCTCTGTACAACCTCATGCAGGTGCTGATTAATCCTGGTGACGAGGTGATTATCCCCGCGCCCTACTGGCTCAGTTACCCCGAAATGGTGAAGCTAGCCGGTGGAGTCCCCGTCATTGTTAAAGCAGATCTTCAGCATCAGTTCAAAATTACCCCCGATCAGCTTCGTTCTGCGGTGACCCCCAAGACCCGTTTATTTGTCTTTAACTCCCCTTCTAACCCGACGGGCATGGTGTATACCCCTGATGAAGTCCGAGCCTTGGCTGAGGTGATTATTGAGCAAGATTTACTGGTAGTCACCGATGAAATCTATGAAAAGATTCTCTACGATGGCGCTGAACATTTAAGCATCGGCTCTATCAGTCCTGAGATACTTGAGCGGACTATTGTCAGTCATGGGTTTGCGAAAACCTACTCCATGACCGGCTGGCGCGTTGGTTATCTGGCTGGTCCTTCAGACTTAATGAAGGCAATGATTAAGCTGCAGGGCCACAGCACCTCTAACGTGTGTACTTTTGCCCAATATGGTGCGATCGCAGCGCTAGAAGGCTCCCAAGATTGCGTAGAAACGATGCGGCTGGCCTTTGCCGAGCGTCGTCAAGTCATGCTTAAGCAGCTCAATGCTATGAATGGCGTCTCTTGCCCTGTACCCCAGGGTGCTTTTTACCTGTTCCCTGATATCAGCGCTACTGGCTTGGGGTCAGTTGAATTTTGTGAAAAGCTGCTAAATACCCATCAGGTCGCAGCGGTGCCGGGACTGGCCTTTGGCGCAGATGAATGTATTCGCCTCTCCTATGCCACCGACATGGCAAGCATCCAAGCGGGTATGGAACGCTTAGATGGCTTTACCGCTTTGCTATCTAACGATTAATCGCGGTGCCTGGATATTCTGAACGCTATAGTTCATCGACACTCTTCGGAATATCAGTGACTGCGGCAGCAGAGGCGCTAGGTGGCTGTAGTGGCTGTAGCTGCGCCAATTTGGTCGCTTCAACGAGAGCAGAGAGCGCCAACTTAATATCAAGACCGGGATCCACTAAAGCATAGCCGTCAGACGTTTTCTCCAGCTCTTCAAAATGGAGATGAGGACCGGTGGAATACCCCGTACTGCCCACTAAACCAATCACCGTGCCCTGCTCAACAAGTTGACCGGGCTGAACAAAGATTTCAGACAAGTGACCATAGCGGGTGGCGATTTTGCCTTCTTCATGTTCAAGAAAAATAGATAAGCCGTAGCCCCCCTGGTAATCGGCAAGGGCCACCTGTCCGTCATAGACCGCCACTACAGGCGTTCCCATCGGAGCGGCGATATCAGTGCCAGAGTGAAACTTTTGCTGACCACTGATGGGATGAACCCGCCAGCCAAAGGCCGACGAAATTTGTGCTGGAATCGTGAGAGGGAAGATCATTTGCTTCCCGTCGGAAAGAAGCCACTTCAGGGGGTTGGCCCCGGTGTAGGGCTTCGTCTGGCCCTGTTGATAGGGCGTCGCAGCGAAGTTGGGAGCTGTTGCTGGAGATAACCCTTGGGGGACGGACGTGGCATAGGTTTTAGAGCTAGGGCTATAACTGTTTTGACCCCTACGAGTCGCTAGGTATGCGCGCTGTAGCCCAGGGGAAATAG
>JBAUJD010000694.1:0-10795 GCA_049683515.1 Thermosynechococcaceae cyanobacterium
ATTTATTGTGGTGCATATCATCTCCGGCTACTTACGGTACAAGCAGATGAGCTTTCTGTATCTTGAAAATTCAGACTTCTCGTTAGTCAAAGATGGTAGCTATTCCGAAATCTTCCAAAGTACGAAAGAGCTGTTGGCTGCTGTGCTGCTAACCCAGATTTGCATCAGAAATAAGTCAAAAATATTTGGCGTATGGTCACTATTCTTCACCTACATCTTCATCGACGATACGTTCGGAATTCACGAGAGATTTGGGAAATTTCTGGCAAGCCAGACCGAGATGCCTTCCATCCTCGGTCTTGAAGTTCAAGACCTTGGCGAACTCTTGGTCTATGGATTTGTGGGTTCTGCCTTCGTTCTCCTCATGTTACTTGCAGGTAGACACCACCACCCGATACTGGTTGAGGAATCGAGAAACCTCGCATTTCTGACGATAATCCTGATCGTGTTTGGTCTAGGTTTCGACCTTATTCATGCCGCTTTGGCATCTGTGAGCTTTATCGTTGGTGCCTTATTTAGCGTGATTGAAGATGGTGGGGAGATGGTCGCGATGAGCCTGATCTTCTGGTATATCTTCAACCTCTGGAAATATAGTGGGATCCACCGCCTTCAAAAAGGGTGGGTGGGAAAATCTGAGAAGAAAACACCCTAAACAATTCTTGTGCATATTTTGAAGGAATAAGCTGTTATTAGCCCTTCACAGCTTTATTCTTAGAGTAAATTTGCTTAATGTTGACTAAGGGTAGACAGCGTTTACATGAGCACCAACAATAGCGCCTAAGACGGACCAAACTCTAAAACCTTTTGGGATGATGTTTGTCTGCACCGAGGGCTTGCTATAAAATCGAAGCCTGAATTGTAAAACACCTTATCGGACCAAACCTTTGACATTCTCTGCTGATGATTTTGCCCAAGCCCTTGCGCAGCATGACTTCAATTTTGAAGTGGGGCAAACGGTTCACGGAAAACCCGTGAGCCATGACAATGACGGCGTCTATGTTGATATTGGCGGTAAAGCGACGGCGTTTTTACCGCCCGAAGAAATCTCTCGTTTTGCTCAGCCCGATCTAGAAGCGATTGTTCCCCTCAACGAAGACCGAGAGTTTTTAATCATTAAGGGTGAAGATGCTGAGGGAAAAGTAACGCTTTCGATTCGTCGGCTAGAAATCAAAGCCCTGTGGGGACGTTTGGCACAGCTAGAGGCTGATGGTCAGACCGTTGAGGTTTATGTAACCGGACTTAATAAGGGCGGTGTCACGGTCGATGTGGAGGGGATTAGGGGATTTATCCCGCGATCGCATCTGGTCGATAGAGACAATTTAGAAGCCCTGCAAGGACAGGCACTGACGGTGGGCTTTCTAGAGGTTGATCCCGATCGCAATAAGCTCGTGCTCTCTAACCGGCAGGCCATGCGCTCCACTCGCATCGGTGAGCTAGAAATCGGTCAGTTGGTGACCGGCACCGTGCGCGACCTGAAGCCCTTTGGAGCCTTTATTGACTTGCAGGGTGTCTCTGGTCTTTTGCATATTAAGCAGGTCAGTCAGGCCTATATTCCTGATTTATCGAAAATACTCACGGTGGGCAGCACGATTCAAGCCATTGTGTTAGACCTTGACCCCGGTCGGGGTCGTATTTCTCTATCAACCCAAGTCTTAGAGAACCGTCCCGGCGAGATTGTCGAGAGCCTAGAGCAGGTGATGAACGAAGCCGAAGACCGCGCCCGGCGATATCACGAGAAATTGCGGCAGCAGTAGATCTTCAAATCTTACATTCGCCGCCATCATTTGCAGGTCACTATGTCAGAAGGCTCTCAGCTTAATCAAACCCTGCCAACGCTGTCAGAAGGCAATATCGTCACCATTGCCGCGAAGATGTTTATGGCTCGGGGTGGCACCTATTTTGTCGCCAGCTTGCTGGCTCACCTCTGGATGTATCTAGCCGTTTTCGGCGTCATCATTGTGCTGGCAATTGTGGGTGTCATTACATTTTTTGCCAACAACAACAATCTACCCTCTGTCATTGGCATCGTTAGCGTGGGCCTCATTTTCGCGACGCCCTTAATCGCCTTTGTCTGGGGCCGCTACTTGGCTGCAGGTGGGTTTGTCTCAAGGCTGATCTTTAATCACTTGACCCATCGAGATGAACCGAAAGAAACCACCCGTGAGCAGACCTATCCTAGGGTATGGGCATACTTTTGGTCTAGCATCTGCGATGGCTTGTTTCTGGCTGTCATTTATGGTGCGATCGCAGCGGTTCTCTACGTTCTTTGGATCAGTCTTTTCCCCTTACTAACGCTGCTGTGGGCCACCCTTAATGACCCCAGACAAAGCGCCTTTGTGAGTATCAGCTTACTGTTATCGTCCCTTGTGGGAATACTCATTATTGGCCTAATTATTTATTACTTCACGGCCCGCCTGTGGTTCTTTGATACTATTTTGGCGATTGAAGAGCGGGTTGGCCCCTTGGAGGCGGTGCTACGAAGTTGGCAACTCACCCGCAATCAAGGCTTTAAGGTAATGACGGTGCTGTTCATCGCCACGGTGGTGACCGCGCCGCCCGTCATTATGGCTTCATTGATCAATTACGTTGTACCCTTAGCCAGTATTTTGCTGAGCGTTGTCGTGTTTCCCTTTTGGCAGGCCATCAAGGCGGTGCAATACTACGACCTCGGCCACCGTAACGAAGGACTGACCTTCAACCTCAACCTGCCCCCCGCTCAGCCCCGTCGATTTCTGCAGCGGGTGATGCTGCAAACCCCTGAGAGTATTGAGCTTGATTTTGCCCTCGGCGGCATTGGGAGTCGTGCCTTTGCTTGGGTGATGGATCAAACAATCCTCTTTTTGAGTCTTGCCCTTCTTTGGTATGTGGGCAGCGCCATTTACGGCTATGTCCTGTTGCCGTTGTTGCCCCCCGACACCATTGACGATTGGAACCTCTGGACGTTTGCGATCGCCAGCTTCTTAACCTTTGTTTTCACCAATGGGTACTACATCGGGTTTGAAACATTTTGGCAAGGTCAAACGCCGGGTAAGCGATGGGCAAGAATCCGAGTGATTCAAGATAATGGTCAGCCCGTGGGTCTTAAAGAGGCTGCCATTCGGAGCCTGATGGGGCTAATTGATATCAACTTCTTTTTTATTGGTGTCGTATTGGTCACCTTTGGTAAATCTGAAAAACGCCTCGGCGACTTTGCAGCAGGCACACTCATCATTCAAGATGAAACCCGCCCTGGGCAGCGACAGCCCACCGTTCAGCTCAGATTTGGAGAACGCGCCCAAACCACCGCTCAAGACCTCATCCAATCTGCCAATCTCAACGCGTTAACGGCTGACCAGTACTACATCTTGCGCGATTTTCTAGGGTATCGGACCCAGCTAGACGCTTCCCAAAGAAAGCAAGTCACGGTCAACCTCGCGACTCAACTGCGCGAAATCGTTGCCGCTCCAGAATCTCCGGCAGCACTCAACATTCTCGACGAAGAACTCCTTGAAGCTGTCTATCTGGCCTGCCATCAAACGATTTATAAACAGGTATAGGTGGCTTAGATACTATCAAAGCGTTTAAGCGCAATCCCTAGAGGAATCCACGGCCTGAGTGAGGTCTCTTAACAGCGCCATTACTTCAGAGCGACGTCTCTCTGGCAGCGATTGAGCTAACTTTCTGAGGGCTTCTATGTACGTGCGTGTCTGTTCAGAGAATACATCTATTTCAGGTTTTGTACGCCTTTGAGGGGGCCGTGAAGACGGTTCATCAAAGAGAGACGGAGGCTCCACGGCAGGCTGAGCAACAATGGGCTGATCAGGAACGGTGCTGAGCGGTCGGATGCTGGCCCACCAAGCATCGGGGTTGCTCAAAGCCTTTTTACCTTTGCTCGTAACCCAGATATTGATGAGACGATTAGGGCTACCTTTATTTGAAGTGGCACAAAAATATCCGTCAATCAGATCCTTCTCCTTTAAGTCCACAAGCATTTCTTGCACCTCTTGTAGGTGCAGATCAACCGTTTCAGAAAGGGCTTCATCCACAAAGGAGTGATGCTCTGAAAATTCGTCTTCCAGGAGCTGCAAAACTTGAAACTGCTTCAGAACAATCAGTCCTTGCTCTGTCACTTTCGGCTCACAATAACCTCTACGAAAGGAGAGAATTTGCCGATCTCTCAATCGATCTAAGTCCCGTCGGCTTGCAGAAACTAATCCATAGGAGTAGTTCTGAACAATACCGGATCGATTTTTAATCGTCACGACCTCAGGATTCTCATTCACGTCTAAGATATCCCTGATGATCTGTAGTTGAACCGCTGTCAGCATAACGCTCTTCCTATCTC
Organism: Thermosynechococcaceae cyanobacterium; assembly: GCA_049683515.1. Taxonomy (GTDB): domain Bacteria; phylum Cyanobacteriota; class Cyanobacteriia; order Thermosynechococcales; family Thermosynechococcaceae; genus RCC1774. The sequence goes on from JBAUJD010000694.1 coordinate 4,325, forward strand.
TGTTTTGTGAAAAGATGATGGCTGCTGGCCTGCCTGTGTCTTATGCGTTATCCAAGCCTCTCTAAAACTAAACTAGAAACGTGGATTTCCCGTGAAGATCTCTGTCCATACTCGATAAACCACTATGCAGCTTCGTGTTCCTCGCCTCACTCAATCGTCAGACCGCCTACTGTTTCCGACTATGGGCTGTGGAACTTGGGCTTGGGGGAATCGTTTTCTGTGGGGCTACCGTGAAGAGATGGATGAGCAACTCCAGGCTGTATTTGAGCAATGTGTTCGTCAGGGTGTAACTCTATTTGATACGGGAGACTCTTACGGCACGGGTCGTCTCAACGGTCGCAGTGAGCAGTTGCTGGGTCGGTTTGCCCAGGCTTATAAAGGCCCCAACCTCGCTAGAATTATCATCGCCACGAAGCTAGCGGCCTATCCTTGGCGGCTCAGCCGACGCTCAATGGTGAAAGCGGGTCAGGCTTCTGCCGAACGATTAGGTCGCCCGATTGATTTAGTGCAGATGCATTGGTCGCCTGCCAACTATGCGCCTTGGCAAGAGGGGCCACTGCTAGAGGGCTTGGCCGATCTCTATGAGCAGGGTCTAGTCAAAGGTGTGGGCTTATCAAATTATGGTCCTCAAAGCTTAAGAAAGGCATATCAACGGTTCGCTGAACGGGGGGTTCCCGTTGCCACACTGCAGGTTCAATATTCACTTTTGTCCACGTACCCAGTGACAAGTCTATCTGTCAAAGAGATCTGCGATGAGCTGGGCATTCGGCTGATTGCCTATAGCCCCTTAGCACTCGGAATCTTGACAGGGAAATATGCTGAGCAGGGGCCGTTTCCGAAGGGGATACGCGGCCAGCTCATCAAGCAGTTGCTGCCCGGAGCAAGGCCGCTGCTGCAGGTGCTCCAATCCATTGCCCAGGGGAACCGGAAAACCATGGCACAGGTAGCCCTCAACTGGTGTATGGCAAAGGGAACTATTCCGATTCCTGGAGCCAAAACCTTAGAGCAGGCTCAGCAAAATATGGGAGCGATGGGATGGCGTCTGAGCAAAGATGCGATCGCACAACTCGACGAAGCTGCCGCTTTGGTCCATAAAAAAATGGTGCAGAATATTTTTCAAACCCGCTAGATTGATCTTCGCCAGTCGTTAGGATGAGAACAGTAGTAATTGGCTCAACCCTAAAAATGACAACTGTTCTAGCCTGCGCCCTCGTTCTTTCCCTATGGTCTCTACCGTTAAATTACATCCCTGCCATTGCTCGCATCACATCGGGGGGGGTGAAATGGGGCATGAGCAACCGAGAGATAATGCCAGAGATCCCGCTCTGGGCTGAACGAGCGGTCCGCGCCCAAAAGAATCATTTCGAGAATCTGCCGATGCTGGTGACTGCGCTTTTAGTGGTTCAAATAGCAGATCAAGCTAATCCCATCGTGAATGTTGCGGCCATGAGTATGGTTGCCTTCCGACTTTTGCATGGGCCATTTTATATTCTGGGTATTCCACCGCTGCGGTCCCTTATGTTTGTCGGCTCTATCCTCTCTTTATTCGTCATTCTGTGGCAGTTGTTGAGTTAAATACTTAGCAAAAAGACGATAGAACCCAGTAGTCCATTTGACAGCACAAGTAAGCCGCTAATCCCTAGAAAATGTGACTGTTGATGCTTCATCATTGGTGGCCCCTCTGACAAAATGACAACTCACACATTTCAAAATTTATAGCACTGTTACGGGAGAAAAGAAAAATGCTTCAAGCCTCTGCTCTACCAACCGTTTCGACACCCCATCCACTCAGCGAAACCGAGCTACACAACATTAATGCCTACTGGCGTGCCTGCAACTATCTCGCCGTGGGCATGATCTACCTGCGCGATAACCCCCTCCTCAGAGAACCCCTTCAGTCCGTACAGGTGAAACATCGCTTACTCGGCCACTGGGGCGCTTCCCCAGCCTTGAGCTTTACCTACATCCACTGCAATCGGCTGATCAAAAAATACGATCTCGACATGATCTTCATGGCCGGTCCTGGTCACGGCGCACCCGGCGTTCTTGGCCCAGTCTACCTAGAAGGCACCTATTCCGAAATTTACCCCGATAAGAGCCAAGATGCTGAAGGCATGCAGCGGTTCTTCAAGCAATTTTCCTTCCCCGGCTTCATCGGCAGTCACGTCACCCCCGAAACACCAGGGTCGATCCATGAAGGCGGCGAGTTGGGCTACAGCGTTTCCCATGCCTACGGCGCAGTTTTGGATAATCCCGACCTGATTGTCACCTGCGTCGTCGGTGACGGTGAATCTGAGACCGGACCGCTAGCCACCTCTTGGCATTCCAACAAATTTATCAACCCCGCCCGTGATGGAGCCGTGCTGCCGGTTCTGAACCTGAATGGCTACAAGATTGCCAACCCCACTATCCTGGCCCGGATCTCCCACGAAGAGCTGGAATGTCTATTCCGAGGTTATGGCTATACGCCCTATTTCGTTGAAGGCAACAATCCCGCCGAAATGCATCAAAAGATGGCGGCAGTCATGGAAGAGTGCGTCCTCAAAATCAAAGAAGTCCAGCGAGAGGCCCGCATAAACGACACAATCGAGCGGCCTCGCTGGCCGATGATTGTGTTGCGAACTCCCAAGGGCTGGACTGGACCCAAAGAGGTAGATGGTCATAAGGTCGAAGATTTTTGGCGATCGCACCAAGTCCCGATGGGCGGAATGCACGACAACCCCGATCATCTGCAAAAGCTCGGAGAATGGATGCGCGGCTACAAACCCGAAGAGCTATTCGACGCCAACGGAACTTTAATTCCAGAACTGAAAGAACTGTCCCCGGTTGGGAATCGCCGCATGGGATCGAATCCCCACGCCAACGGTGGCCTCCTGCGTAAGGCACTGAAGCTACCCAACTGCTATGATCTCGCCGTTAATATTGAGGGTCAGCGCGGCAATGTCGAGTTTGAGAACACTAAAGCACTAGGCCTGTTCATGCGGGAGATCATGCGGGATAACCCCGACAACTTCCGGCTGATGGGACCAGACGAAACCGCCTCCAATCGTCTCCAGGATGTGTATCAAGTCACCCAAAAAGTTTGGATGGCGGACATCTATCCCGAAGATGAGGGCGGCACCGAACTCTCCCGCGATGGTCGAGTCATGGAGATGCTCAGCGAACACACCCTCCAGGGCTGGTTGGAAACCTATCTGCTCACCGGACGCCACGGCCTGTTCCATACCTATGAAGCCTTTGCCCATGTCGTTGATTCGATGTTCAACCAGCACGCTAAATGGCTAGATATCTGCCGCAATCATGTGCCCTGGCGGCGCTCGGTTTCGTCATTGAATATCCTGCTGTCGTCTTTGGTCTGGCGACAGGACCACAACGGTTTTAGCCACCAAGATCCGGGCTATGTGGACTTGGTAACCAACAAAAGTCCAGACGTAGTGCGGGTCTACTTTCCGCCCGATGCGAACTGTCTTCTTTCTGTGGCAGATCACTGTTTCCGCAGCGTGGACTACATCAATGTGATCATCTCGGATAAGCAAAAGCACCTGCAGTACCTGTCAATGGATGAAGCGGTTGCTCATTGCACGAAAGGGATTGGCATTTGGGACTGGGCTAGTAATGATGACTGCGGTACGGAGCCAGACGAACCGGATGTCGTGATGGCTTGCTGTGGCGATATTCCCACAATGGAATCACTGGCGGCGACGGCAATTTTGCGAGAAGAATTTCCTTGGCTTAAGGTGCGGTTCATCAATGTCGTGGATCTGTTCAAGCTGGTTTCAGAAGGAGAGCATCCTCACGGACTGTCTAACCGAGACTTCGATTCTCTGTTTACAGCTGACAAGCCGATTATCTTTAACTTCCACGGCTATCCTTGGTTGATTCATAAGCTGGTCTATCGTCGCTCTCATCAAGAACGGATCCATGTACGGGGCTATAAGGAGCAGGGCAATATCAATACGCCGCTAGAGCTGGCGATTAAAAATGAAGTAGACCGCTTTAACTTAGTCATTGACGTGATTGATCGGGTGCCCAAGCTCGGTTCGGCAGCGGGTCATGCCAAGGAGCGGATGCGGAACAAGATCATTGAGTGTTTGGCCTATGCCCATGAGCATGGCAAGGACCAAGATGACATTGTGAACTGGAAGTGGCCTTACTCTGAAGCAGAGATGTGAAGCGATCTTGAGACGTGACCTGGTGCTCCGATAGAAGGCTCTTTTTACTCTGAGACATTAAACTTTAACGGTGGCTGGCAATGCTAGACATCTGCTCTTTTAAATAAGGAATCGAACCCATTCATGAGTCTAAGCCTCTACTTTCTACGGCATGGGGAAACCACTCACAGCCAGACCGGAGGGTACTGTGGTTCGACAGATCCTGACCTGACCCCCTCGGGTCTAGAGATGGCGCAGGCGTTTGCCGATGCCTATCAGGCAATCCCTTGGACGGCTATTTTTGCTAGCCCAATGAAGCGAACACTTGCAACGACAAAGCCTCTATGCCAAGCGACTGGTCTTGATCTGCAGGTACGAGACGGGCTAAAAGAAATGCAGTTTGGAGAATGGGAAGATCAATCATCAGAATATGTAGAAGAACATTACGGCGATGACTATGCTCACTGGATTCGTGAACCAGCCTGGAACCCTCCGACAGGAGGCGAAACAGCCGTTCAGGTTGCCAGCCGTGCTGCGGTCGTGATTGCAGAGATCGAAGAAACCTTTGAGTCGGGCAACGTGCTGGTGGTCTCCCACAAGACAACGATTCGGATTCTTCTCTGTAGCCTGTTGGGAATTGATCTGGGTCGCTATCGCGATCGCATCGAAATGTATGTTGCCTCCGTCAGCCTGGTTAAGTTTGATCGTCATGGGCCACTTCTAGTGCGACTCGGCGATCGTGCTCATCTACCAGAGGAGCTTCGCAATCGAGCCGGAACGTAAATGAAGATTTTAGTTCTTAACGCTGGCTCCAGCAGTCATAAATGTTGCCTGTACGGAATAGAGGGAACCGTTCTAGAACATCCGCCTACACCGCTCTGGGAAGCTCAGCTAGATTGGCACGATCAAGGTAATGCAACGTTGGTCATAAAGACAGATCAGGGTCACCAACTACAAGAGGAATTATCTTCGGTATCTAGATCTGATGCACTCTTACACCTTTTAGAGACGCTTTGGAAAGGTTCTACTCAAGTCATCCAAAGTCTTGCCGAGATTGATGTTGTGGGGCATCGGGTGGTACATGGCGGGCAGGCATACCAGTCGAGTGTGATGGTGACAGATGAGGTTAAGGATGCGATCTCATCCCTAATCCCCCTAGCCCCTAATCATAATCCAGCCAACCTTGAAGGCATCGAAATCATAGAGCAGCTTCTCGGCGATGTTCCTCAAGTCGCCGTTTTCGACACCGCTTTTCACAGCCATATGCCTGACGTTGCTGCGACCTATCCCGGTCCCTATGACTGGCTTGCACAGGGAATTCGTCGCTACGGCTTTCACGGTATTAGCCATCAGTACTGCGCCCAGCGGGCTAATCAGATTCTCAACCGAGACTTGGAGAATTTGATCATTTGTCATTTAGGCAATGGGGCTTCCCTCTCGGCAGTGAAGAACGGTCAGAGTATCAATACCACGATGGGTTATACCCCCTTAGACGGGCTGATGATGGGAACGCGATCAGGGGCCGTTGATCCGGGTATCTTGATTTATCTGATCCGCCAAGGATATGACGCCGATCAACTTAATCGCTTGCTCAATAAAGAATCGGGCCTCAAGGGTATTTCAGGAATTTCCCATGATATGCGGATGGTTGAAGATGCGATCTCAACCGGCAACGAACGGGCCAAACTGGCGCGAGACATTTATCTCCATCGGTTGAAGTCGTGCTTGGGTGAAATGCTCATGAGCCTCGGTGGACTGGATGCACTGGTCTTCACTGCAGGCGTGGGAGAGCATTCTGCTTCAGTACGGGCTGACACCTGTGGGGCACTGGCCTTTTTAGGACTGCGGCTTGACTTGGACCGGAATGAAAGCTCCCCGGTTGATGAAGATATTGCCACGGCTGATTCTAAGGTGCGGGTGTTGGTGATTCATACGCAGGAAGATTGGGCGATCGCACAGGCTTGTGTTGATAGTGCTACGGTTCTTTCCTGAACAGTACTCACCAGCCAGTGCTTATAAGTGTTTAATCTGAATATCTCCCCATTTATCACTCAGATATTCAGCAACTAAGCGTCGATGACAGTGATGTGGCGTGGGTTCACTACACAGGAGACATGCACCACTGAGTAATTCTTTGTCTATCTCTGACTCGATTCTTCGGCTCTTAACTAAGTCAATAAACTTTCGCTCATAGGTCGCCCAATCGCCACCATTCTTTTTGTCAGGGCTATTTCATTCAAAACGTGTACCTGATATGGTACTACAGCCTCAGCCCTATACCTTTAACGCCCTATGTCCGAGCTTGCTATTGTCGAAATAT
>JBAUJD010000695.1:0-2361 GCA_049683515.1 Thermosynechococcaceae cyanobacterium
AGCATCTGTAAAACAAAACAGGTGAAGTCCCCCACTGGTGGGGGATTTAGGGGGCGAGTGCAAAGTGGTAGATATGAGCAAACGTGGCTTATGTTACTGAATGTGAATTTTGCCAACGGTATCAGAATTGGGGGCTTGGGGGGACCAATGCAGATGCGTGATTCATAAAAGAGAGCGATTGGCGAGGGGCGCACTTTTTCCCGTTCACCTGGCACCATACATATCGTTCAACAGATGCGCGTGCAATAGTAAATCTACAATAGGGTTACCTACTCAATAAGTGGGTGATTTCTTTAAGCTAAAGCTGTTGAGTGGTTGAATTTATGGCGGTGACTGTTCCCCAAACGTTAGAGGCTTCGATTACCCAAGCCGTTGAGGCCACAAGAGCGGCCATTGCCGCCGGTAAATCTCGCCTACAGGTCGAGCTAGCCATCCCCGAACTTAAGGCAATGCCAGTGGCAGAGCAATTTCTGAGACAATATCCAGATCTGGCTTCAACCGTAAAGGTCTTCTTCTCAGATGCCGGAGCCGCAGCCCTAGCCCGACGCGACTGGGAAGATATTTCCTGTTCGCTTCACGGTCTAGAAGAGCTGTGGGATCCGGTTCAGTCCGAAGATGAAGCATTTTTGGTGGTGGCCTCTACTGCCGTTGAAATTCAGCAGGTCGAGAAAATCTGTGAGCAGGCAGGCGATCGCCCTTTTATTTTGCTCAACCCTCAGCTTCAAGATGTTGCTGTAATTGGTATTGGCGTCACTGGACGGCAATTGCGAGAGCGCTTTATTAGCACGATTGAAATTTGCTATTACCTCCGGCCCCTAGAGCAAGGGGTGCTATTGCGATCCTTTCCCAAGCCCTGGCAGCTTTGGTGGGAGCAAGACTCTGGAGAGTATGAACTCTTGGGAGAAAATGAGACTCAACCCAGTAGCGATCGCATGGCTGAAATGATGGAACCTCTCAATCAATCCGCTCAGGCTCCTAAGCAAGGAATACTGCAGTCTTTACAGCAGTTTATTAATGTTCTGAGTCGATGATGGGACAGAAACGATGACATTTGCAGTAGAGACCATTCTAGAGAACGGCATCGTCTTTGATATGAAAAACTGGAGTTCAGAGTTATTCGATTCTGAAGCACTGCCGGCCCTGGTTGATCGTTTGTTTAGCTTGCTTGCGAACCGTAACGTTGATTATGTCTTGGTGGGTGGTATTGCGCTCCTGAGCTATATCGACGGTCGCAATACCCAAGATATCGACTTTATTCTCTCTAGAGCTGACCTTGCTGCCTTACCAGAGATTCGAATTGCTGAAGAAAATTCAAACTTTGTCCGCGCCTTCTTTGAAGACTTGCAGATTGATCTATTGCTCACAAACAATCAGCTTTTCGACCTCGTTCGACAGCACTACTCTACCGACCAGATGTTTGGTGAACGTTCTATTCGAAGTGCCAGTGTTGAGGGTCTGCTTCTGCTCAAGCTTTATGCCCTCCCTTCTCTCTATCGCCAGGGGCAATTCAATCGAGTGAGCTTGTATGAAACAGATATCTTGCAACTATTATTGAAGTATCCAGTGGAGCTAGAGCCGCTATTGCAGATATTAAATGACTATCTCTTGGTCAGTGACCATGAAGCCCTCCGAGACATTACGACTGATATCCAGAGTCGAATTCAACGCTTCAAATCTACACAAAATCGCTTCACCGATGAGCCTTAACCCTCTCAGGTCTCTCATCGTTTTGCTCAACTTGCCCATCGGGGTTGCTCGTCAAATGATCTGTCCTGTCCTTTGGTCTAGATATACCAAACCAATGAATCTATAATCGCTCTTCCTAGTCTTTCTAGCTTAGCTGAGCCACCACTTGATTGCTCATTAAGGTGTCTTGGGTCAATAGATCTTCAACGCTGAGGCGGAGGGACCGCTGTGCATCGACTAGGAAAGAAACTTTGATGCGATCGCATCCCGGATAACCGGGCGGCGTCAGCTCGGCAATACTCCTGGCTCCTTCGCGATCATTGAGTGATTGAACCTGCTGCTGCTCTGAAAGCTGGCGCGTCACTAAGCGATCGCCATCAAAATAAACTTCAGTCGCGCCGGTGGCATCGCCTAATTCGCCAATAATTAGCTCAATGCTGGGCTGCACCTCTGTTGAAGCCCCTAACCGGATCTCAATGGGTTCACTCATGGGGTAGGGCAACCCTGCCGGGATGATGGGATGCCAGCTATGGCAGTTATTCTGCCGGTCCCAGTAGCGAATGCCGTAGCTGTGATAGAGAAAGTCTTTGACCTCTAAGCCTTGAGTAACCTGAAGTGCGCCGGTTGCTATTGCATCAAAGGGCCGACTGCTGCAGATTTTGCTCTCATCAAAAT
>JBAUJD010000696.1:0-8404 GCA_049683515.1 Thermosynechococcaceae cyanobacterium
CCACTGCAAAAGCTGACTCAAGACCAAGCTACGGTTGAATGCGAAGCTGGAGATATCTCTGAATTACTGGAAGCACTGGAGCAAAACTGCCCTGGGATCAAGGCACGCATCTGTGACGAAGAGGGTAAATTACGCCGCTTCGTCAACTTCTATGTCAATAATGAAGATATCCGCTTTCTAGATGGGCAGAGTACGTCCCTCGCCGATGGCGATGAGGTCAGTATTATCCCTGCGATCGCAGGTGGTTAACCCTACTTTGATCTGATATGGCAGACGACGCAAAAACTCCAGCATCAAACGCAGCCCCCGACGCTGCAGCCGCTAAGCCAGCGGCCAAAAAAGAAAAGCCTCCCGCTATTGAAGATAAACCCTTTGCTGATTTTATTGAACAGGATTATCTGCCGGCTCTAGAGAAAGCCTTCGCAGAGCAGTCGGTCGATGATCTCAACCTCAACCTTGCAGACAATCAAGTCTCAGGGAGTTGGCAAGATGGGCAACGACAGTTCACGGTCTACTTTCCCCAGGGTGATATCAAAAAGCAGCGGGCCTTTTCATGGTCAACGCAGGGACGACCCGCTGGTATTATCGAACCCTTCTTGATTGACGAGCGCAAGATGACGCTAGACCTGCTAGTCTTTGGTGTCATGCAGCGGCTCAACGCGCAGAAGTGGTTTGGCAATAATTGATGGTTTTTTAAAGGACCAGTCCCTAATCGGCACTGAGCTGATCGGGATCGAGCAGAAATAGGGGTGGCTCATCGGGAAGCTGCACCATCATAGAACTGAGGCAGCGGATTTTACTTCTAGAGGTATAGGTTGCTGGTAGCGGCGTTAATCGAGAGGCAGGGGCACGCCTAACTTCTGGTTGAGAATCAATGGGTAGTCCAATCAATTCGTCCTGAGAGTTCTTCAGAACAATTAAACAGCGCTGCTCTGCCTTCTTTGGCTGTACCTCAATGTTGATGAGGCTCTGGTATTTTTCCTCTGCAAAAATGCGCTGGCTCACATCAATCACCAAGAGTTCCTGATCTTGAAATTGGGTTAAACCAATCCCGGTGTGTCCTGGGTCGCCAAAGGTTTGGCCTAGGGTAACCACACGGTGGACTGCATCAATGGGCAGTGCAAACCATTCCTGTCGTAAACGGAAGGCAATGAATTGTTCAGTGGCTTCGGCCTTACGGCCCCGGCGCGATCGCCCAGCAGACAAAATAGCCATAGGTCATCTATCCATGAAACGGGGTTTACTAAAGGCGCTATGCCTCAATCAATCGACGGAGCGTTTGCAGTAGCTCTTGCTCGCGGAAGGGCTTCGAGAAATATTCTGTTGCCCCTAACGTCATTGCCAAATTGCGGTGCTTATCTCCACTGCGAGAGGTGAGCATGACCACCGGAATCTGCTTAAACTCTGGCTTTGATTTGACGTGGGCTAAGAATCCAAAACCATCGAGTCGAGGCATCTCCACGTCGCAGATGACCGCCTGGACTGATAGTCCCATTTGGAGTTTTTCCAGAGCATGCTGACCATCTTTGGCTTGCTCTACTCTAAAGCCTGCCTTCTCAAGGGTGAGCGCCAAGAAGCGACGCACATTAATCGAGTCATCGACAACCATAATAGTCTCTTGGGCATGAGCGGGATCTGCCACAGAGGGCACATCATCCCAAGCCGGAAGCGATGTTGCACCGGCCTGCTGATCCTCAATCCAGGTCAGCAGACTGATAGCATCAACGAGAGGCACAATACGGCCATCGCCCAAAATTGTACAGCCTGCAAATCCAGTGGGAAGAGGAACACCCCCTTCCACTTGACGAACGGTGACTTCCTGCTCACCCCAGTATCGATCGACGCTCATGGCAACCAGATCGTCACCCTTGTTGAGCATTAGCACCATTGGGGTATTAATAAGTGGCGTTGCTTCGGTCTCAGGGCGCTTGGGTGGCGCTGGGAAGCGGAACCACTGCTCAAGCTTCATCATTGGCACCACCGTATCGTTCCAGCGGAGCGCCCCTTGGTCGATGTGGGTGAGGACTTGGTCTGTATCGAGCAGCGTAATCTCTTCCACTGAATCCGTGGGGAAGGCCAGCAACATATTGGCGCTTTCCACCAGTAGCACTCGCACCACCGAGAGCGTATAGGGCACCGATAGGGTAAAAGTGCTGCCCTGCCCTGCTTCGGTATTAACGGCAATGGAACCGCGCATCTCTTTTAGATTGGTGCGCACCACATCCATACCGACGCCCCGACCCGAAAGGTCTGTCACCTCTCCGGCAGTACTGAAGCCCGGTTCGAAAATAAGGTCTAACAGATCACTTTTAGAGGCGGCATTGAGGGTGTCTTGGTCAATTCCCAACTGCATTGCTCTGGCGCGGACTTTGTCAAGGTTAATGCCCGCCCCATCATCACGGATCGTGATAATGGTTTGGTTGCCTCGGTAGGTCGCCTGAACCCTAATCACACCTTGGGGGGATTTGCCCTGTGCTGTGCGGGTCTCTGGATCTTCAATCCCATGGTCAAAGGAATTACGGATCAGATGCAGCAACGGATCGTTGAGGGCCTCAAGAATAGAGCGATCGACGAGGGTAGACCCACCGATCACCTCTAGCTTGACCTCTTTGCCATGCTGCAGAGATAGATCTCGAAGCATCCGAGGGAAGCGTCCCAAAATATCGGAGAGGGGGCGCATCCGCACCTGGGTGACGTTGGCCTGTAGTTCCTTTGAGGTAACGGTTAACGCTCGGGCGGTCTGATCGGCCTCATTCAAGTTGGTGTTGATGTCGCTGGTGACCTCTCGAATCTGAACGGCGGTTTCCATCAGTTCTTGAGAGAGCAAATGGAGGCCACTGTACCGATCCATTTCTAAGAGGTCAAAGTCTTCTAGATTCGTGACGGTAGGCATGATACTAGACGCGCTATTGCTAGCGACGCTGGCGACAAGCTTGGGCATTGCCTGCGTTGAGGCCTGGTCGTAGGACGCTCTCAGCTTAAAGTTGGCCTGATCGAGGGATTGCACTCTTTTTCCCATTAGATCCATAAGGCTGCGAATTTTCTGCAACTGCAGCTTCAGACCATTTCGTTCAATAATGAGTTCACCGAAGAGTTCACTGAGCTGGTTGAGCTGACTGACGGGCACCCGGATCGTGCGCTCCGGTGCTTGGTGTTCAGGGGCTTCAAAGGCTTTGGGTGTTTCCCGTGACCGGGCAGAGGGAACGGGAGCTTCCTGTTCTTCGGGTTCTGCAAAGGCAAACGTTTCTTGCTCTAGCAGGTCTTCAAAGATTGTATCTAGTTCTAAGATTTCCTCTGACGCTGTATCGGCAGTAGTGACCAGGTCTGGAGCCTCTTCCAATTCAAAGAATAGAGCCAGATCATTGTCAGCCAATGGTTTAGAAAGGACTGCCTCCACTGCAGCGGCTGGCTCAGGTATGGAGAACAAAGGCTCGACTGTTTCGAGATCGGCAAGGCCAACGTCATTAACGGCAGCAAAGACAGGAGCATCGACGTCCTCTAGTGCTGGGGCAATGGCAGAAGCACTGAGACTTGATAGATCTAGCGCAGAGGGAATGGCAGCTTTTTGGCCGATTAAGACCATGGCTTGCGATCGCTTCCATTCCTGGAGGGCCAGACGCGCAATCTCGACTTGGGCGCTCGCCTCGGCGGCCTGCAAATGATCAATGACTGACTGACACAGCTCACCGAAGGCGGACATATCTAGCATTTCTGCCAGCCCACCCAGTTCTTGAGCGGCGATATCAAACTCTTCGGCTAAACAATCGGGAGCATCCTGAGCCAATAAGGCTTCTAGGCGCTCTAGAATCCCTCCTACTTCACTTTCAAAGAGCATCACCGCCATATCTTCCCCGCCCTCATCTTCGGCCAGCAGGCTAGCCTCATCTTCAGGGTTGGGGTCGCCGAGGCGATCATGGAGCTGATCGAGAATCGGGGAGACGTTAGATGCTAGCCACTCCTCATCGATGGGTAGCCCCTGACGATTACGGGCAATCACCTGATTAAGCCGATCAATACTGGTGAGCAAATCCTGCTCTAGTTCATTATCTGTCTCCGTTTTGCCCACCTTTAAGACTTTGAAGAAGTCTTCCATTCGGTGAGCCACGTGGCTAAGGGTATCGAACCCCATCATGGCGGCACCACCCTTGATGGAATGGGCCGCGCGTAGAATGCCATCAAAGGTTTCACGCTTAGCCCCTTGGGTGCCTAGCCCCATGATGCCTGACTCAATAGTGCTCAGATGTTCCTGAGCTTCCTCCAAAAACTGGAGGCGTACTTCTTGTTCGCTATCCTGGGACATGGTTGATATCTCGGTGCCAATCTTGATCGTGGATCGATAGAGGTGACAGTCGCGCTGGGGTCTAGTCGAGCGCGAGTAAATCATCCTCTTGGTGTGTTTGAATCACGCAGTTAGAGCGTGGGGAAGCCCGACAGATTAAAACAAAGCCGGCCTCTAGCTCTTCGGGTCTTAGGAAGTCATGGTCTTGCTCAATATCTCCCTCAATTAATTTGCCTGCGCAGGTCACACAGACCCCTGCGCAACAAGAAACCGGGATATTAATATTTTGAGCCGCAGCGGCATCGTAGATATACTCATCTGCCGAGACTTGGAGCGTGGTGTTGAGACCAACGGTCTCATTCACCAGCGTGATACTGTAGGTCGGATTACTTGACGACATCAATGACTTCCTATTAATCTGCGTTTTTTTAGCCAGAACGAGCTTAGGATTCAACCTTGAAGCTGTCCACAGACGCCTTGAGCTGTTTCGCAACGCTGACGGTCTCTCCTAGGGAGTGGGCAACTTTAGTGGATGCAGCCGAGGTATTTTCAGAGACCTTGGCGACATCTTTCATCAAGTTCGCCACCATTTCAGACGTGCGGGTCTGAGACGCCGTTGATTCTGAGATGGATTGAACCAGGTCGTCGATTTGACGAGACACGTTAATAATCTGTCCTAGACTCTGTTTCGCTGTTTCGACCTGGCTGGTACCGGCGACCACCTGGGCTGTACCCACTTCCATGGCGTTGACCACTTCGCTGGTTTCCATTTGAATGGCTTCAACAATTTGCTCAATCTCTTTGGTTGCAGTGGCAGACTGGGCCGCGAGCGCGCCTACCTCTTCGGCAACCACCGCGAAGCCGCGACCTTCTTCACCGGCACGAGCCGCCTCAATACTGGCGTTAATCGCCAAGAGGTTGGTTTGCAGTGCAATCTGGTTAATCAGCGAAACTGCCTTAGAAATCTGCTGAGACGATTCACCTAAGCGCTTCACCTTTTTGGCTGTGCCGGCAACCGTTTCTCGTAGTTCCACAATGGTTTGTACCGTCAGGTCCATTGCAACTCCACCGGCTTCTGCATTCGTTGAGGCATTACGAACAACTTCAGCCGTTTGCTGAGCGCTGAGCGATACTTCTTGGATGGAGTCTGCCATTTGCTCAACGAACTTGAGCATCTTCTGAATTTGCTGGGCCTGTTTTTGGGACTGCTTGGCAAGTTCACCAACGGCCTGTTCATCATCGACCAGAGCGGTGTTCACCTGAGTGGTAGATGCTTTGACCTGGGTAACAACCTCGCGCATACTTTCCACGATGGAGTTGAAGAAGTCAGCCACAACGCCCACTTGACCTTCGGTGGTGTCAGCTCGAACCGTTAGGTTACCATCAGAGGCTTCTTCAACTTCAGAGAGAAGCTGAAAGAGTTCGGTTTGGATCGACATGTTTTGTTGTTTTTGCTCTTCTGCCAGCGTCTCAGCCTGCTCACGCGCAATTTTTAGCTTCTTTGTTTCTTCAGCAAGAACGTCTTCTGATTGGGTAAAGTCGTTGACGAGCTGGTTAAAGGAGCTGGCTAACTTGCCCACTTCATCATTTGCGAAAATTTTGGCCCGAGCGGTGCGATCGCCCTCAGAAAACTTGCGGGTCACTTGCTGCAGATCAGAAATCGGCTCCAATAGTGACCGAGCAATCAACAGCGCCAGTGCTAGGTTAAGGCCCATCAGCACTACACCGAGAATGACCTGGAGCAGCAAACTTTGCTGTAGCATACCGCCAATGCTCGATTGGGGTAAACCGCGCAGCAAAATTGTCGTGCCGCCTGAGCTAGGAATTGCGATCGCACCGACAGAATAGGCGTTGCCGTTGAGCGATAGTGTCGAGGTTTGGACTTCACCCGGCAGGCTTAAAGCCTGCTGAACCAATGCAGCGCTAGAGCGTTCAAGCTGTTTCTGAATATCCCCAAGAACCTGCTTGCCTTCTAGGGCTGCGGCGGTCACCTGAACCGTATCAGCCTGTTGAGATAAGACGGCACTGAACCCATTAGGGAAAGCATTAAGCGTTGTAGTCACAGCAGACAAATTACGCTGGCTCAGATCTTTTTCAACCAAAGTCCGAATGACACTGGATTCAGTGATGGCCTGTGCGTTTTGCTGCTTTTGTAGCGTCGTGTTGAAGACGCTGGCTCCAGCAACGATGAGAATTCCCAAAGAGGCCACTGAAGCACCGGTTGCGAAGAGCTGTTTACGTTTAATGGGGAGCTGAAAAAATCTTTGACTATAAGAGGTCGCAGCACCGCCCGTTGAACCACCCCGATAGGATAGGTCGTCCTTCTTCAGCGCTGAATTTTTCCCTGTTGAATTTTTATCCCGTGTAGAGGTTGGGGTTTGAATACTGCTGCCATCAAAGTCATTCTTTTCAACAAAAGACTCCAGTTCTACCACTGAAATCAATGTTTCGTTCCCATCAATATCAGCCGAAAAACTGCTCTCTAGTTCAGAAGAGTGAGTTTGATTGAGCGGAGCATCGTGCTCAAGCATCTCATCAGAAACAGAGGGGGAATTTAATTGTTCATGCATGGGAAACTACCTCAGGGAATATGTAATTCGGTCAAGAAAAGTGTGCGAATAGGATTGATTTGCTATAAGGAACTAGTCCCTAAACTGGATGGAGATATCGCCCCATTAATAATGGCTTCTGGGTCAAGCACTAATAAAATGTCTTTCTGCGCAGGGAGACAGATACACCCCCGTAAGAAAGGCACCATTGCAGGAGGTACAGCCCCAATCGGAGACCGTATCGCTGCCGAGGCGAAGCGCTCTACCCCCCGAACATCAGGGACAACGAGACCTAACGACCGTTTGCCAACCTTAGTCAGCACAATGTTGTAAAACTGAACGTTAGTGGTATGGGCTGGGAGGCCCAGCACCTGCGATAAATCAACGACCCAAAAGACACGACTCCGTCGGTTGAGTAAACCCAGAACACAGGCCGGCATATTTGGAATTGGGGTTAAGGTATCTGCCCCAACCACCAATGCTTCTTGGGCAAATTCCATGGGCAGCACAGCCGGAATGTGTTGAGTCAACTGTAGCTGTAGGTAGGGTTCACCCAGTGCCTTTTTCAGCGGTGTGACCGCCTGTGGAATGCTGCTGCTCATCGGCTTAGGCCACCACTGAGCGAACGGCTTTTAACAAGTCTTCACGGCCAAAGGGCTTCGTGATAAAAACATCAGCACCCTGCTTCATGCCCCAAAGGCGATCGAGTTCCTGACTTTTTGAGGTGCAAATGACCACAGGTAAAGAGCGAGTCTCCTCGTTCTTTTTCAGGCTGCGGCACAGCTCAAATCCACTCATTCCTGGCATTACAACATCAGTAACCACCACATCAGGTTTTTGTGAAATTGCTTTGCCAAGTGCTTCTTTTGCATCTGTGGCACTGATCACGGAATATCCTTCTGCACGAAGGTACCCCATAATTAATTCTCGTACTGACGGATCGTCATCTACTACTAGTACAGTTCGCATGGTCGAAGTCCTTAATTTCACTCAATAAATGTGATGAATGGAATGTCTTATTAATAGAGTACCCATTCATCTATGGGATAAATCTTTTTGCCTATTACAATCCAGGAATTAAGTCAAGTGCCTAAAAACCATATTCAGTAGGTCTGGCTGTGTGAAGGGCTTCGTCATATAGTCTGTTGCCCCAGAAACCTTCGCTTTTGCACGGTCAATTAGGCCTGTATTGCCTGTTACCATCACCACTGGCGTTTGCTTGAATCTAGAGTTTTTACGAATGAGACGACACAGTTCGTAGCCATCAACCCAGGGCATACCCACATCAAGCAAAATGAGGTCGGGCTTGGCACGAATAATTTGTACCAGTGCCTTAACCGGATCATCAATCATGATCACAGAAACATCATGACCTTGTAAGTACCGACTAATGGTATTGAGGATGGAGGGACTATCATCAATACAGGCAATGGTATGCTGTTTCTGAGAAACTGAAATTTTATCTAAGTTGTTGATCTGAGGGCTGGGTTTTGGTTGGTTCGCCGATTGAGCCGAAGCAACTTTTCCATCAAGCTTAGGAAGCTGATTGAAAGGCGAGGCCGGGTCACTGAGGACA
>JBAUJD010000697.1:0-8105 GCA_049683515.1 Thermosynechococcaceae cyanobacterium
ATAGTGATGGCAACGTTCTCAATCACATCTCCTATGACTCGTTCGGCAATGTGACGGGAGAGACTAACCCTGATGTTGATTTCAGGTTCAGCTACACCGGGCGGGAGTTTGATGAGGAGACGGGGCAATATTACTACCGGGCACGCTACTTCGATTCTGGGGTAGGGCGATTCCTCAGCGAAGACACTATTGGGTTTGGTGGGGGAGATGCCAACCTATATCGGTATGTGAGTAACAGTCCTGTCAACTACACAGATCCTTCGGGATTGATGCTTGAAAATCTCATCACTGTTCCTGTAGGACTGTTACCTAGCGAAACCAGCGACTTTGCCAAGAATTGGTGGGAGGATGCTGGCAAAGCTCTCGTTAAGGATCCGCTTGGAACGATAAGAGATGGCTTTGAAGGCAGCAAGCTCTATGCAGAAGAACTGCAAAAAGAAAATGCCAGAAAGCTAGCAGACCCTAATAAACCTTGGCATGAAAAGATACTGCCTGCTATTGGAGGGGGTCTAAATTCACTGTGGACACCTTGTAATGCAGACTTGACTACCGACACGCTCTCGGCTGCATTGTTGGTCGATGGATTCTTTATCCAACCCATTAAAGCTGCAGGTGGTGGCGGAGTTCTATTCAGAGATGTTAGAAGCTTTGGTCCAGGCGGAGGCGTATCACCTGGCGGCTGCTTTATCGCAGGGACTCCAGTTTTAACACCAAATGGAGGCAAGTCGATTGAAAGTCTTAAAATTGGAGATGTAGTTATTTCCACAGATCCTGAAACAGGCGATGTAGAAAATCAAGTAATCAAGAACTGCTTCAATAAGAAAGTCCCAGTAACTCTGAATATCCATATTGGCCCATCAACAATCACTTGTTCTCCAGAGCACCCATTTTGGGTTATTAAAAAAGGGTGGGTTCTAGCTGGAAATCTTACAGCGGGAAGCCAACTACTATCCGAGGATGGAGAAATCTATACAATCAGCTTAATTGAACGGCGGGAAGGAATTTTTACTGTTTATAATATTGAAGTTGATGGCTTTCATACCTATCATGTATCTGAACTATCAATATTAGTTCATAATAAAGCTTCTAAACCTATTCGATTCGGAGATGGTTATAGCGCACCTTCTGATGCTTATCATCGATCTATAAAGCCGAATATCCTAAAAAAGGCAGGTAAATTCCAGGGCAAGGTGGGTAAAAATCCCGATATTAAGGTTGTGAATGGTAAGATTCAATTAAAGGGAAGCAGCACCGGCCCTTTCAAAGGGAAAAGCTACAACACAGATCTCAATGCTTCTGATTTTTTCGCCGAATAATTTTAAGCTTAGATATGAAAATCACCTATATCCTCAAAATAGAGACTAATGAATTGGGGCTATCTAATATCTCAGATATCTTAGGACAGGCATCTAGCAACTCAGATAATGATGTATGGACTCTAGAAATTACAGAAAGAGATTCAGATCCACCAACGAATTTTGTACGTGATTTTCTTGGGATTCTAGAAGGAAAATATGAAGATCTCAGCCACAGTGGAATTGAAAGCTCTGATATATCTGTTTGGATATATTATGAATACGATGAGCAGTGCAATTTGGAGTTTTTACCAGAAGATATGAAGCGTTTAGGGGAGAATGGAATCGCCCTATGCATATCGGCATATCAGCAATGATGCTTTATTTTTGAACTACCCAGCATCCTGCCTAAGCTTATCAATGACGTCAGGATAATTCTCCATATCCTGCACCGACCTTAACGGCGGATGCTTTATCTTGGTTCCCTGCGCCTGCTTCCTGTCAACATAAACATAGAACGCCTCATCATCCTCTCGATTGGAAAGTATATGAGCGCGTAAATCCCTCAAACTCATCGCTTGAAAATCAGACTGTCTCATCAATCAAACTCCCATTCTCCACTGGACTCAATCGCAATCAAAATGTCCTCACCCGCCAACAGGACAATATTGCCCGTGCGCTCATCCATTCGTACCAGATACACCGGCAGATAAAACTTCGTCGCCCAGCAGCACAGGACAAAACATTGAAACACCTGCTCTAATGCCGCGATCTACCCTCCATCATTTGACCTGTTCTAGCCAAACCCTCAAATCCTCAACCCGCTCAAAATCAAGCAGCGCCTCACCCAACAACTCAGTTTGCTCAAAAGAGAGAGCCTCAATCGCTGCAACATCTGCCGGAGATAGCGCCCCTACTTTTCGGCTAAGCAGACGCATCACCAGCGCCCTTTCTCCTTGCTCAAGTCCCCGCTCAAGTCCCCGCTCAAGTCCTTGCTGAATTCCCTTTTGCTCCGTCGCCTGCTCCCATTCCAGAAATGCCTGTGAAAAAGCCATAATGGACTCTCGATCTTCAAACTCAACCTGACTCAATTCTAGCGTAACCTTCCAATTGCCCAAGACCCGTAGCATCAATAACCGCTGTGGATCAGTCGTCGTTAAATCTAAAACATCTGAGATCGCCCCTCTCTGGACTGCCCCCCGCCCCAATAGCCACAATATCAACGTCTCCCGAGTTTTGGGTAGCTCACTTGGCTTCACCCGGAATCTCAAGACTGCGTTGAACCGTGCCCAATGGCGTCAGTAATTCTTCCAGTAACTGTTTAGAGAGCTGGTCATAGGGCTGTTGAGTCATTAGAGAGCAAAGAAAACTCCACTTATTCTAGGAGATAACGATGCCACCACCCTGCAGCTTGAACTTAAAGCCCCTGACGGCACGGTCGTATTTCGGAATAATTTAGACCTGGGACGGCTGACTGATTATGACTATGACGCTTTGGGGCGTCTGGTGCAGATCACGGCAGCGAAGGGCACGGTGGATGAAGCGGTGGTCACGTTTGAATATGACGAGCGCGATCGCACTTTGTTTTTGCTAAATGTTTCGGCATAGGTTGCGGCTGTCGGGAGTGATGACTCAGGATCGAACTGACTTCTGTCGCTTAGCCCTTTGTTTTCCCTGTCTCAAGGTAGTTGCTTCTTCGAGCAAGGCATCGACAAAGGAGAGTGCGCCCTTGGCAGATTGTCCCCCCGCAATTTCAGCTAATGCCTGCCGTCGTTCAGTCGCCTCTAACGCTGTAACCCGGACAACGGTTCGTTCATGGGTCTGCTCGGCGTCTAAAACCTGCTTTGCCACCTGAAAATGCTGATCTGCCATCGCCGCCACGATCGGCTGGTGGGTGACACATAACACCTGATGATGTTTCCCCAAAGCATGGAGCTTCGTTGCAATGGACTGCGCCACCTGCCCCGAAACCCCCACATCAATTTCATCAAAGACCAACGTATCGACATCTTCAATTTGGGAGAAACAGGCTTTAAGAGCCAGCAAGAACCGGCTCATTTCTCCCCCCGAAGCCGTCTCAGAGACGGGCTGCAGCGGCTCACCGGGGTTAGGACTAAATAAGAACCCAATCAAATCGCTGCCGTGGGCAGCAGGGGCAATGGGCTGCACCGCCACCTGAAACTGAACCTTATCCATTGCTAATGGCTTTAATTCTGACAAAAGGCGGTCAGCGAGCGCTTGGGCGGCAGCTTGTCTGAGCTGAGTCAATTGGGCGCAGACTGACTCAATCTCGATCTTGGCGGCTTGATACCGTTGCTCTAGTCCCTCTAGCGACTGTCCATCACTGTCAAGGGTAGAGAGTTCTTCTGTAATTTTTTGTTGGTGAGCGATGGCGTCGGCTAGCGTCGGCCCGTACTTCCGGCAGATCTGCTTGAGCTGGGTGAGTCGATCTTCGACATCTTGAAGACGCTGCGGGTCGGTTTCTAAGTCAGCACTGTAGGCGTTAATCTGAAGTCCGGCTTCTTGAACTTGGGTGAGCGCCTCTTGAACCATTTCTAAGAGGGGATGAATTTGACTGTCATAGGTGCTCATATCGGTGAGAATGCTCTCGGCCTTACCCAGCAAATCAGCACAGGCAACGCCCTCCTCTTGTTCGTAAAGAGCGGCGTAAACCTGCTGGCTTTGCAACTGAAGTTCAACGCTATGACCAAGGCGTTGGGACTCTTGAATGAGTTGGTCCTGCTCGTCAGCGTCGGTGAGCTGTGCCTGTTCTAGGTCTTCGAGCTGATATTTAAGCAAATCAATCTGCTGCAGTTGCTGCTGCTCATTGGCTCGGAACTTTTCTAGCGTCTGCTGGGCCTGCTGGAACTGGGCAAAGACTGCGGCCACCGTGCGCCGTTGATCGAGAACGTCAGCGCCCCCAAAATGGTCGAGCCAGTCGCGCTGTCGGTTGGCTCGACCTAGATGGACCGTTTGACCTTGGGCCGTGATATCAACCAGATGCTCGCGCAGACCTGCCATCTGTTGCTTGTTGATCACAACGCCGTTCACCCGAGAGCGACTGCGTAGCTTCTCTTGGCTTGAGATTTCTCGGCTGCACACTAAGACGCTATCGTCGAGTTCATCAATCTCAGCAGTGATCAGCCACTCTTTGAGAACGGGGCTGAGCTGGAAGGTTGCCTCTAGAAGGGCACGGTGAGTGCCGGTACGGAGGATGCGATCGCTAATCTTACCCCCCAAGACAATATCAATAGCATCGAGAATAATCGATTTACCAGCACCCGTTTCACCGGTGAGTACATTTAAGCCAGCCCCAAACGCTAGGGTGAGGTCATCAATAAGGGCAAAGTTTTCAATGTGCAACGACTGCAGCATGAACGCACATCTAAGGGAGAACAGCCTTGATTCTATCGGTTCTTGAGTGCCATAGTATTTTGTCAGCCCCCAGTGATGAGCCTGAGATGACGGATCAGCCCTCTCTATTTTCAGACAACCAACTGCGTCAGATTCGTGCCAGCCGGTTCCGCAGCAGAGAGCCGGTGGTCGAGATCAGTGCCTATGCCCTCAAAAGCTGGAAGCAGCGGGTTCATAATTTTCAGAGTCAGGTGCAGCTTAGCGCTCCTGCAAAGCAAGGCTCTCTCTTTGACCTCACCCCCGCCCACGTTGACCCCAACAGCATTGATCCCTTTGCATTGCCGCCGCAAAACACCGAGTTCTGGAAGGGTACGTTTGCCGATGTGGGTGTTGCAGCCCTCTATTTTGTTTTGGACCAAACCGACGCCCTATTGCTCTATGTGGGCGAAACCTGCCACTCTAACACCCGCTGGAAAGGGGAGCATGATTGCAAGCGCTATCTGCAAAACTATGTAGCAGCCCATCGCCCCCACAATTTAGACGTATCAGTCAGCATTGGCTTTTGGCGGGATGCTCCGGCCCAGACTCAGCCGAGACAGCAGCTTGAGCAGGCGCTGATCCAAAAATGGCGATCGCCCTTTAATAAAGAAAATTGGCGACATTGGGGCACCCCTTTCATGGCGGGCAAAAAGAAGGGGTAAGACAGAAATTCCCCAACACTGCAAGCAGTGTTGGGGAAAGAAACGTGTGAGAAATAATATTCGTTGAGACTTAAGGAGCGGTAGGCGCAGCTTCAGGCGCTGGCGCAGCTTCAGGCGCTGGTGCCACTTCAGGGCCGGGTGCTGCTTCAGGACCAGGTGCCGCTTCAGGGCCGGGTGCCGCTTCAGGGCCGGGTGCTGTTTCTTCTGGCTGCGCGCCGCCTGCGGGATAGCTTGGAGGCAAAATGACCTGATCAACAACATGAATCACGCCGTTGGAAGCTTGCACATCAGGACCAACCACTGAGGCATTATTGACCTTAACCTTGCCATCTTCAACGGCAATGGTCACACTAGAACCCTGTGCCGTAGCAACGTCGCCGGGTTTGATATCGGCAGCCATCACCTTGCCAGGAACCACATGGTAACTGAGCAGAGCAGCAAGCTGATTTTTGTTCTCAGGCTTCATCAACTCTTGGACAACACCTTCAGGAAGGGCGGCGAAGGCTTCATCGGTGGGAGCAAAAACCGTAAATGGACCTTCACCTTTGAGGGTTTCGACTAGGCCAGCGGCTTCTAGGGCAGCTTCCAATGTTTTAAAGGAACCGGCCTTAGCCGCGACAGAGATAATGTCTCCTGAAGCGTCTGCGGTTGGTGTTTCGGCTGCAGGTGTCTCAGTTGCCGGCGCTTCAGTCGGTGGTGTTTCAGCCGCGGGTGCTTCAGTGGGGGGTGTTTCGGCTGCGGGCGCTTCAGTTGCCGGTACTTCTTCAGCGTGAACACTCGCCCCAGTGGGGAGCAATGTAAAGCCCGTAACGGGGGCTAACAGTAGTGCAACTGTGATGAAATTACGCATTTTTTTATTTAACCTTCATAACTCCTAACCAAACTTAAACAGTACAGATCGGCTGTGAAGAACCTGTGAAATCTTTAAAATAGAGCTTTTATCGGTGAATTATCGGTTAGTACCTTTCCTGTTACGTCAGTCTCTAATGCATCTATGACAAAGGCTACACAACTTTTTCGAAGTCAGACGGCTCAGACGTTTTGCGATCGCACCCAAAATTTTTTACTGCGGCATGAGGCAGAACACAATCTTCTGTTAGCCATTCAAAATACCTTGGCTCAACAACCGATGGAAGAGCCATTGCCCTACTTAGGCTGGATTGAGGCCGATGGTGCTGTTCAGGGGGTTGCGGTATACATGCCCCGCCGCAACATTGTGCTCTCTAAAATGTCAGCGGCGACGGCAGCACTTTTTGCTGAAGATATTGCTAAGGCAGAGTGCCAGCCCCCTGGTGTTACGGGGTTAACCGCATAGGTACAGGCTTTTGTAGAGGTCTGGCAACAACGAACGCGGCAGTCTGGACGATTAGCTATGAAGATGCATATTCATCAGCTCACACAGGTAAAGTCCCTCTCGCTGGGTGCGGGGCAATTACGGGTGGCGCAAATGTGCGATCGCACCCTAGTTCTCAACTGGTCCCACGCATTTGATCGGGAAGCCTTTGGTTCCGCACAGGAATGGACGGAGCAAGTTATAGATCGTCAGCTTCAGCGGCAGCATGTCTACCTTTGGAATGATGGCAACCCCGTCTCTATGGCAATGGGTCGAGGTTCAAATCCTGGTGGCGGAAGAATTGGCCCCGTTTATACACCCCCTGAATACCGCTGCCAAGGCTATGCTACTGCCTGTGTTGCCGCGCTGAGCCAGCGATTGCTTGATCAGGGTTATTCGTCCTGTTTTTTATTCACCGATCAGGCTAACCCGACTTCAAACCACATCTATCGCACCATTGGCTATCAGCGTCGATGTGACTGGCTCGACTATCGGTTTAAGGGGCCGAACTAACCACGAGACTCAATCGGTGCCTGTGTGAAGTTGTTCTCTATTATTTGTGCGAACTATCCTGCCAATGACTTAAAAATGACGACGCCAGCGGCGGCAAAGATTGCGGCGAATGAAGTCCCGATCAGGCTTGTGCAAAGCGTCCAAAGTCTAGTATCCCATCTAGCGACGGTTTCGTTTGTGGCTCTGAGATCTTCGTCAAGCTTAGTGACAGTCTTGTTTGTGGCCCTGAGATCTTCGTCAAGCTTGGTGACTTTCATGTTTAGAGACGCTAACCCATCCAGAACTTGAGTCTCAAAATCTTGTGGATTGTTCGATATATCCATGGTGTGGCAACTCCATTTTGCTACGGCCCCTGGGATCTGAACCATCCACGAGGGGCATTGTTGATCTATTTTATCCTGCACCCATCTACATTAACGGCGATACTCAATCCGAACTTGTGTGATGTCACCCTCCATAAACTGTGCTCGCTTCACCTCGTGCAATCCTAGTGTTGTGAACTCCGATAGTTCTGACTCGGATAAAGGCCAGGGTGGCCCGTCGGGTGCGGCTTCAGTTTCACGCAGTCGGGTGATGACAAGGAGGCGTCCGTGAGGGGCGACGAGTTTAGCGATGGCCTGGATCGCTTGCGATCGCACTCCCAGCGGCAGCGCCTGAGTATTTCGGCATTCAAACACAAAATCTGCCGGTTCCCATTGGGGATCAAGATTGAGGAGATCGGCGACCGTATAGTCAACCTCAGAGTTGGGGAAGCGTTGCTGACACCATGCAATTGCGGTGGGCGAGACATCAAAGGCTCGAACGCGATAACCCTGCTGCTGTAAGCGCTCGGCATCATCGCCTAACCCACAGCCAATCACTAACGCGGAGGCCAGATTTTGCGGTGGGGGCGCTTGCGTGAGCCAATCT
>JBAUJD010000698.1:0-6024 GCA_049683515.1 Thermosynechococcaceae cyanobacterium
TTCGTCTGCATTGTAGGCAATATCAGCAGCAACAGCAGGCATTCCGGATGCAACGGCGGAACGGGCGGCGGCAATCTTTTGGCTGGTGACCTGATAAGCTTCAGCCCCTTTGCTGCGACGAACTTTAACGGCGTTAGCGACTGGAATCTCGATGGTCGCTGCAACCTGCTCGGCTTCAATATCAACACCTAAAAATATAAATTGCCAGCTATAGGTCTCACGTTGTTCTTTAATCATGGTAGCAATGCGCTGCTGGCTGAACTCCTTGCTGGCGTTTTCAGCGCCATCGGTACAGATGACGACGGTTACCAACGCCGGACGCTCAGATTCAGGCATCTGAGCGAGTTTTGAACCCACACTCGCGATGGTAAGACCCACTGCATCGAAAAGAGCCGTCATTCCACGAGGTTCGAGATGGTATTCGGGCACATCTTGAATGGCCGCAAAATCATGAATTAGCTCGTATTCGTTATCAAACTGAGCCAGGGATAGCGTACACATTCCTGGCTGGTTGGCTTGATCTTTGATGAAGGTGTTGATTGCTGCTTGCGCTTCACCTTGGGAGGCAGACATTGATCCTGAGCGATCTGCGATCAGGGCAATGTGAGTATAATCTTGTCGCATAGAAGTAACGAGACCTTTCTGATGAGTCAGTAACCTATCACTGTTTAGTTAGAGTCTGTGCCTACAGTATCCACTTGTCTTTAATAGACACTATGCTAGCCTGTACAGAAGATCTGTAGAAGCTTTAAATAATGATACCTGCAGCAACCAGCTATACCAGTTATACGCAAGCACGAGATAACTTTGTCAAGGTCCTTGAGCAGGTTGAACAAGGTGATGCCATTGTTGTTGTGCAGCGGCGTGGTCATGCCGATGTTGCCATGATTGCTGCTGATGAACTATCTGGACTGCTCGAACAAGTCTATCTACTCAAATCTCCGGCAAATGCAAAACGGCTATTTGCCGCAATGGATTGGGCTGAACAAGAAATTGCGACTGCGTCTGGGTCTCAATCCGTAGAAGATCTGCGTGCTGAGATGGAGGCTGAATTTGGCAAAAAAGAAGAAGCCTGAACTGCCTGCTGTTCAAGTCAAAGGAGTCGTCCCTCGGTTTTCACCCCAGTTTCGTGAAGACTTAAAATGGTGGGGCAAGACTAACGCTAAACAATGGAATCGTCTTTGGGATCTAATTGAGTCGATTGTAGAAGATCCGTTTACAGGGATGGGTAAGCCAGAGCCACTCAAGCATATCGGTCCCAATATTTGGTCGCGTCGCATCAATTTAGAGCATCGCTTAGTGTATCGAGTCGAGCCAGATTGCATTTTGTTTCTGCAGGCACGCTATCACTATGCATCGAAATGAAATAGAGGCTTGTCAGACATTGCATAGAGGTCGCGCTACTTCTGAAATTGCCTTATTGAACTGCTGATCGCTTTAGACATCAATCTCTGAAAGCTCCATCCAGCGTTCGGTTTCAGTGTCTATTTTATGGACGAGGGTCGCTAACGCTTCGGTGAGCTGCTGTACTTCTTCAAAGTCGGCAGTTGAACTGCCGTACAGCGTCTTTTCTAGCTTGGCCTTCTGGGCTTCTAGTTTGGGAATATTTTGCTCTAGCTTTTCTAATTCACGACGTTCATAGTTAGACAGTCGCCGCTGCTTGTCTGAAGAGCTGGGCTTTTCAGCCTCTGGCTTTGGTGCAGCTTTAGAACTAGCCTGTTGAGAAGCGGTCGGTTGAGAGTTAGCTTGCTCTTTCGCGGCGACCTCTTCGGCTTTGCGATAGTCGAGATAGACCGAATAATTGCCGGGGTACTGACGCAATTGGCCCCCTGGCTCTAGGGCAAAAATAAAGTCAACGGTGCGGTCTAAAAAGTAGCGATCGTGGGACACCGCAATCACGCACCCGTTAAAGCTATCTAAATAGTCTTCTAAAATGCCGAGGGTTTGCACGTCTAGGTCATTAGTGGGTTCATCTAGAATCAGCATGTTGGGGGCGCTCATCAAAATCCGCAGCAAAAAGAGTCGCCGCTTCTCACCTCCAGAGAGCTTATGGATGGGCGCATATTGTTGATTGCCTGGAAACAGAAACCGCTCTAACATTTGTGAAGCGCTAATCTGGGTGCCGTCTGCGGTTTGCACAAACTCCCCGATGTCTTTGATATAGTCGATCACCCGCTGGTCTTCGTTCAGGGCAGAGAGTAAATCATCGGAATGCTGATCAAAGTAGCCAATATGGATGGTCTTGCCCAGCTCAACGGTGCCAGAGTCTGGCTCAATTTGCCCGGTAATCAGGTTCATGAGGGTTGATTTACCCGCTCCGTTGCCGCCGATAATGCCGATCCGGTCTGTGGGACTAAATTCGTAGGTGAAATCGTGAATGAGGGTGCGACCGTCATAACCCTTGCAGACCTGATTGAGTTCGGCTACTTTTTTGCCAATTCGTCGCCCTGGGGTGTCGATTTCAACCTTCCCCTGGATTTCTTTGAAGGTTCTATCCTGCATGTCACCGATGCGATCAATGCGAGCTTGTTGCTTTGTACTGCGGGCCTTGGGGCCGCGTTTTAGCCATTCGAGTTCACGGCGTAGAATCCCTTTGTGTTTGTTCTGCTGTTTAGCGGCAACCTCTTCGGCTAGGGCTTTTTTCTCTAGGTAATAGGAGTAGTTCCCGGCATAGGTGTAAAGGTCACCCCGATCTATCTCTAAAATCTGGTTGGTGACCTGATCGAGAAAGTAGCGATCGTGGGTAATCAGCAGCAGTGCGCCCCGATACTGGGCTAAATAATTCTGCAGCCATTCCACCGATTCAGCGTCGAGATGGTTGGTGGGTTCATCCATCAACAGCAGCTCAGGTTCAGCGAGGAGTGCTGTGGCTAGGGCCACCCGCTTCCGATAGCCACCGGAGAGATCGCCAATGCGAACTTCGAGATCGGTAATGCCAAGTTTATTCAAAATGATGGTGGCCTTGGTTTCTAGATCCCAAGCACCGGCGGCCTCCATTTTTTCGGAAACCGTTGCGAGGCGAGCCATCAATTGATCAGGGTTTTTACTGTTGGGATCGGCTATTTGATGAGATAGATCTTCGTAGGTGCGCACCAACTGCATGGCATCACTGCTGTCTGCAAACACCTGATCGAGAACGGTACTGTCTTCGTTAATGTCGGGTTGTTGAGGCAGATACACGACTTTGGACCCCGGCTTGACCCAGCGATCGCCGCTGTCAATGGGTTCTATCCCGGCGATCATTTTGAGCAGGGTTGATTTACCAGAGCCGTTGACGCCAATTAAGCCAACTTTATCCTGGGGGCCAATGTTAAAAGAGCCATCCCGCAGTAGTTCTTTAATGCCAAAGTCTTTGGTGATGGACTGTAGGGTAATCAGGCTCATGGGATGCGATCGCAAATAAAAAATTCGTCAACAGAACTTAGGATAGAGCTTCAGTTCTAACTTAGGAAGCTGTAGAAACCGCCAACGGAACGTCCCAGCGCTGACCAGGAACCGGATCGATCACTTGAGTCTCAATATGCCGCTCGGCTAAAAGCTGTCGAAAGTCTTCGACACTCCCTTCCACCTTCAAGATCTTGTCTAAGATGCCGTCATATTTAATATCTCCCCCCGCAGCCGTAGATAGGATGAATTTAGGCTGGAGCCACTGCACCACTTCCAATGCCTTTTCGCCGCCCTTAATGAAAGGGCCGAGGATAGGCAAACTCAGATTGACGAGGGGGGTAATAATCACGTCTACCTTGCCTACGGCCTGAACGGTTTCAGAATGGAAGCCGTGGGGTTCGTAGTAAAGAGTGGTCTGCTGGGCTAAATCGGTCAATACGAAGGCATTCTCCACAAGTAGCGGTCCTACAGGTGAGCCAGGGAACGCCTGAATTTTGATCAAGTCATCCCAGGTAAAGACTTCGCCATGCTCTAGCGCGGTGACCTGGCGATAGCCCAAGTCCTTCACCACCTTAGCGGCGTTGGGAGAAGCCACGACCGGAATATCACGATCTAGCTCCTTGAGAGTGGGCAGATGGGCGTGATCTGGGAGTCCCTGAGATAGCAAAATGAGATCGATTTGCTCAGGAATAGGGCGAGGCGTGGTTCGTTCTCCCTTGAAGAACCAAGGCTGATTCCCAAACATGAGCGGTCCTACCAACCAAGGATCAAGCAGGATACGCTTGCCTGCTAGTTCAATGAGCCAGCTATTACTGTCGAGATAGGTTAGATGCATCAGTTCTGATTAGGAGACTCCTCCTTTATGGTAAAGAATATTTGCGATCGCGGATGCTTAAGCATCTCTACCCAAGACTCTTTCTTTGCACTCCGAACATCTCCCAGCCCATCACAGTCGTCAGGAGAGCACGGGTAGAGCCAAATCCCCGCTTTCACAATCTCTCAATGTTCGCCTCTACCGTCCGAGGAATCTAGACTGGGACTAGTTCTCAGAGGCTATCTCCAACAGTTCTGGCACGGTAACAAACTGATAGCCCCGTTTTTTAAGTTCTTTAATCGCCTGGGGCAGCATTGAGGCTGTTTTGATGCGATCGCCCCCGCCATCGTGCATCAAGAGAATCGCACCGGGCTTTGCCCCTGCTAGAATATTGGCTAAAATTCTTGATGATGAAATTCGAGTGGTATCTCCCGAATCGGCAGACCACATAATAGAGGTGTATTTATTGGCATTGGCATATTTGACCAAACCATTGGTCAAGTTTCCCCCTGGTGGCCGAAACAGGGTTGTCTTAACGCCTGTCTGTTTGTAGATTGCATCTGCTGTTTTCTGCAACTCACTGGCGGCCTGCGCTGGAGGAAATTTATGATACCGATGACTCCAGGTATGATTCGCCAGCACATGTCCTTCTTCAACCACTTGCTTTAATTGCTGAGGGTACTTTTGGACATGTTTACCAACAATGAAAAAAGTCGCTTTGACGTTATTGGCCTTGAGGGTATAGAGAATATTATTGGTGACGTTCGGCCAGGGACCATCATCAAAGGTAAGAGCAACATACTTCTGGTCAGGCTTAAGCTTGACGTCTCTAATGATTTTGCCTACGAACTGGGGCGGCACAACAACGTTATGCAGCTTATTCTTCTGAGCCTCAGCAATGAGCCCTGCGGTGTGGGCAAAGGCCACTTCAGACTCCGCAGCCAAAGTCTTTTGACTAATGCTGGGTGAATTTTCAAGAAAGGGAGCAATTGTCTTTAAACCGGTAAATTGCAAGACAAGAACTCCCGCCCCTAAGAATGCTGCTCCCACGACAAGCAGACCAAGGGACCGATTGCTGGGCGTTGAGTAGGCCATGTTTCGTTATTGGATATGTAGTAATGCTAAGCGCTTGAAAGGATGAAGGCTGAATGATAGAGCAATGTACCCACACCCCTAGGATAACATCAATATCTGCTGCGTTTCTCTGCTTTTCTAGCCTCTAATGATCTCGTAATGCCAAGATCATTAGAGGCGATGTTACCTTTCTTACGGATAGTAATCTCTCTCATGAATTCGGCATCTAAGAAACATAGCCCCGCGATGAAACATGGATTCCTCCAAACTCTAGAAATTTCAGCCCTCACGTTATCTGACTCTTGAAGCTGCTCTATACTGATTGAAGTATCTTTCTACGTTTCTTCAATCACCACACAGTTTCATGGGTTTCTGGAAAAATCTCTTTAACGGTTCAGGCTTCTCATCTGCATCGACACTGACCGCCGTTGAAGTGCCAACTGCCCCAGGTCTAAAGTGCTTATCCCAACCCCAAGCCAGACCGGCGACTCAACCACACATTTATTTCAGTCAAGACCGTCAGATTGACCTGTATGAACTCGAACGCCTTTGTGACGCTGTAGGATGGTCTCGACGTCCGCTGCGTAAAGTTCGCAAAGCAATTGAGCATAGCTTTCTGGTCGTTTCTGTCTGGGAGCAACAGGGCGAAAAATCACGGCTGATTGGTTTTTCGAGAGCCACCTCAGATCACGCCTTCAACGCCACTGTTTGGGATGTTGTCGTTCATCCCGATTTTCAGGGACGTGGCC